>JAFOMB010000069.1 GCA_017419065.1 Erysipelotrichaceae bacterium
CGCGGTGCGAAGAAGAGACCTGTCAGTTCCTGACATTCTCCGCCTATCGTCGAGTAGATGGTCGGCGAATAGTAGTTCTTGAATTCAAAGCCCTGGTGTATCAGACGGTAGAGCGTCGGCGTCAGCTCTTTGGTGACGGCGATCTCGTTGAAACTCTCGGCCCTGATGTAGATGAGATTCTTTCCCTTGAAATAGCCGGTATACTCATTCTCATAGGTCGGACGGGCGATCTTGAAGTATTCATCCAGCTGTTTCAGCTGGGCATCGCTGTCTTCTTCGATCAGCTTGTCGAAGTCGATATCGAAGACGTGCGGCTTATAGACGATCTTCTCCGGTTCCTCGGGCAGAGGTTCCTCCGGGACTTCCGGTTCTTCCGGCACCAGGATGATCTCCTCCTCCACATGGAAGAGGGTCTTCCCGCTGTCGATGAAGAAGTGCGACAGGATCCCGCACTTGCGTACCGCGGTTTCAGCGTTGTTGTGACGGATGGTCATCTGATAGAGATTGCCTCCTTCGATTCGCACAAAGAGGAAGCTCAGCACCAGAAGAGCGGCGCATAATAACGATCCCAGTAATAACAGGATGTTTTCCTTCTTTCCTGTTCTTTCATCCTCGTATCTAATGAATAAAGAGATGAAAAACGGCAGAAGCAGGAGGATGATCCCGAAGAGGTTTTTGATGATCAGGTGGAAGATCTCTGTCGTAAATCCGGTGACCTGCCCTGTTCCGGCCAATAGATGCCATTCTAAGAAGAATCCGAACATGTCATAGAGACATAACTGTACCGAGAAGAAGACACCTGTGATCAGTAAAATCAGACAGACTGCCCATTTCCTCTTCTTCAACAGCTGCAGAAGCAGGAAGAAGAGCAGCGATAAAAGCAGCGCTGTCAAAGCAGGAGTGATCAGGGTAAGCGAAAACACCGTTTCCTTGATCAGGAAGCGGAAGACGATCTCCTGAAATAACAGCGACACAAACAGCTGAATGAGCGGCAGAAAGCGTTTCACGTACCTATCTTACAACAAAAAAAGAGTAATGAATCATCATTACTCTGCGACGTTATGGAAAACTTCCTGGACATCATCGACATCGTCGAGGAGTCTCAGCAGTCTTTCGAACATCTCCTTGTCATGCGGATCATCGAGTGTCACATATTCCTGCGGCAGCATCTTGATGGCACAGACAGAGAATTCGCAATCCGGGATCAGACCTTCGATGACTTCCTGAGCCTTGTGGAGGGAACTCGGATCGACATAGACCGTCATCTCGCCGTCTTCGACTTCGATATCGTTGACATCGACATCAGCACTGATCAGCGCATCCAGCATCGTATCTTCATCATCATACTTGAAGGATAAGACACCCAGATTGTCATATGTGAAGGAGACAGATCCCTTGACGCCGAGCTTGCAGTGTGCCTTATTGAAGCACTGGTTCATGGCCGCAACGGTACGGTTGGAGTTGTCGGTCAGGCAGTCGACGATGACGGTGGATGCGCCCGGACCGAAACCTTCATAGCGCAGGGAATCATAGTTCTCTGCTGATCCGCCCTTGGCCTTCTCGATCGCTCTCTTGATGACATCAGCCGGGACCTGGTTGGCCTTGGCTTCTGCGATCTTTCTCTTGAGAGACTGGTTCATATCCGGATCAGGAACACCGCTCTTGGTGGCAATGTAGAGTTCCTTTCCGTATCTGGAATATAATTTTGATTTCATGGCTGCCGTTTTTGCCATAGAGGCAGCTCTTACTTCATGTGCTCTTCCCATAATAAAATCACCTCGTTCTCTATTATAATTTACAAACCCAGATATGTCGATAACTTCTCCGCGAAGGAGTGCGAGGTCGATTCATAGTGCGCAAACGTGAAGTTTTCCGCTTCTTTGATCTTCTCTTTGATGTCATCCCCTTCATAGACCGGGATGAGATAGCCCTTTTCCGCAAAGGTCTCCGTGATCTCCAGCTGATGGTCGTTCTGGTGTTCTCCGTATTTGGATAAACGCGGTACGACCAGGAGTTTCTTCCCCTTCTTCAGGCATTCCATGATGGTCCCGACACCGCCATGGGCAATGACGAGATCGGCTTCTTCGATCAGTTTGGAGAATTCCGGTTTCGGGATGTAGTCCCTGATCTCCATCTTCTTCGAGGAAAAGGACGTATAACCCGCCTGAACGATGATCTTCTCATCGATATCTGCTTCTTCCAGCATCTTCAAAAGCCTCGTAAAAGGCTTGTCCTGCGTTCCCAGTATCACAAAGATCATGAGTAGACTGACCCCCAGTATTCACTATCCGGATAGACTTCCTTCATGGATTCCCACTGCACGATGAACTTGTCGGCGATCTTATAGACCATCTTTCCGGCCTTGGTCGGCTTATGCGCATTGGCCATCGTCTCGATGAAGACCACTTTCTTATGGAAGAGATGGGCGATGTAGCACATTGGCACCGCGGTATGTGTCCCGGTGGTGACCACCGCATCCGGCCTGTACTTCAGGAAGAGAAAGAAGGACTTCAGGATGTTGAAAGGAAATATGAAAAGATAGGGAAGAAGGTGGTCCTTCGTCCCATAGACGAGATAGGAAGTATTCGGATACTTTTCTTTTAAGTAAAGCGTCGTAGCGGTCTTCTCGGTGATCAGAGAATACTCGCAGCGGGAAAAGAGACTTTCCAGCTGCAGCAGTTCTTCGAGATGACCTCCGCCGCTGCTGATAAACATGACTTTTTTCATAAAAAAACGGGGATGTTTCCATCCCCATTATAGCATTACTTCAGTGTTTCTCTGACAAGTTCCGCGACGTCCGCCTCGCAATCCAGCTGCAGTGCTTTCTCTGCGAGTTCCTTCATGTCGGCATAGGACAGGGAACGGACGATCTTTCTCGTATTGAGGATCGATGTCGCGCTCATGGAGAATTCGTCAAGTCCGAGTCCGAGGAGAACCGGAGCTGCCATCGCATCACCGGCCATCTCGCCGCACATGCCGGTCCACTTGCCGTGCTTGTGAGCACCGTCGATCGTGGATTTGATCAGACGCAGCAGGGACGGGTTCAGAGGCTGATAGAGGTAGGAGACCTTCTCTGACATACGGTCAGCGGCCATAGAGTACTGGATAAGATCGTTGGTGCCGATCGAGAAGAAGTCGGCATACTTCGCGAACTGATCAGCCAGAACAGCAGCAGCCGGGATCTCGACCATCATACCGATCTGGACATCATCGCTTACCGCAATACCTTCGGCGAGGAGTTTCGCCTTTTCTTCTTCATAGAGGGCCTTGGCGGTCTTGAATTCATCGACCGTAGCGATCATTGGGAACATGATGCACAGTTTTCCATAGACAGAAGCTCTCGCCAGAGCACGGAGCTGTGTTCTGAAGACATCTCTTCTGTCTAAGCAGAAACGGATCGCCCGATAACCGAGGAACGGGTTCATCTCTTCCGGGAAGGTGAAGTAGTTGAGCTTCTTATCGCCGCCGATATCGAGTGTTCTGACGACGACTTTCTTTCCGCCCATACCTTCTAATACAGCCTTGTAGGCTTCAAACTGTTCCTCTTCGCTAGGGAAATCATTTTCGGAGTTCATGTAGAGGAATTCCGTTCTGAACAGGCCGACGCCTTCGCCGCCGTTGTTCAGGACACCTTCCACATCCTTCGGTCCGCCGATGTTTCCTGCCAGTTCCACTTCATGACCGTCTGTCGTGACAGACTTCGCGTCCTTGAGGACTTTCAGGGCTTCTCTTTCGGCCAGGAAGGCTTCCTTCTTGGCTGTGTATTCCTTCACTTCCTCTTCGCTCGGACTCAGGATGACCTTGCCTTCGATCGCGTCCATGATCACGCAGTCGCCGGACTTCACGTTTTCCATGATGCCGGTGCAGCCGACCACAGCCGGGATCTCCAGGGATCTCGCCATGATAGCGGAATGGGAGGTACGGCCTCCGATCTCCGTGATAAAGCCGAGTGTATATTTCTTGTTCAGCTGAGCGGTGTCAGACGGAGTCAGATCGTTTGCCACGATAACGACTTCTTCGTCGATCGCCGTCAGGTCCGGAATCGTCAGTCCCAGGATGTTGCATAAGAGACGGTAGGAGACATCCTTGATGTCTGCGGCTCTTTCCTTGAAGTAGGCGTCTTCCATCGATTCGAACATGCCGATCATCATATCAGCGACATCTTTCGCTGCCTTGTCGGCATTCAGTCCGGATCTGATCATCTCTTCGATCTGTGAAGCGAACTCCGGATCGTTCGCCATCATGAGATGAGCGTCGAAGATCGCCAGTTCCTCAGCCGAGAGGTTGACACTGGCCCTTTCCTTGACGGCTTCGATATCAGAAACGGTCTTTGCGAGAGCGTTCCGGAATACCTGAAGTCTTTCTTCTTCAGTTCCAGTGACTTCCATAGAGATCTCGATCTTCGGAGATTCCATCTTGTAGACTTTTCCAATGGCAATGCCATTGGAAGCGGCAATTCCTTTAAGCATAAAATGTGTTGTACTCCTTTACCTCACCTATCATTTTACATCCCGTCACTCATTGAGGCAACGTAAAAATCTCTCGTACGCTCCCTTGCGGTGACGGTAGTAGGTAGCGGGAGACAGGCAATCACGGTACCAGTCTCCCTGCTTTCCCAAAATGACTTCGTTGTAGATGATGAAACGGTCCCTCTCCCGGAGGGAGTTCACCACCATTTCTGTGTGTTTGACGATGTAGTTCGAATTGTCCAGTTCTTCTTTCGAATGGACATTGATGCCGCTTTCCTTTTCCTTCAGAAAGCGCTTATGTTTTCGGTAATTCTCTGACAGGGTCCTAATCGTGTAATTGTTGTTCATTACCCCTTTCAAATGAAGTTTCCCGGTAGCCTGGCTGTATTATCTATTCATTGATCTCGATGAGTCCGTACTGGCCGTCATTCCGGCGGTAGACGACAGCGATCTTGTCTTCATCCGCATCTCTGTAGATGAAGAAGGAATGCGACAGCATCTCCATCTTCATGATGGCCTCGTCCAGTACCATCTCCTCTGCGTAAACCGTCTTTGTCCTCACAGCCACATCATCATGTCCCTCTTCGGCATCTGCGGCGATGAACGCCTCTGCCAGAGAGTCCTTATGACGGCGGGAGAGTCTTCCCTTCTGTTTGCGTATCTGATCTTCGAGTTTGTCGATCGCCAGATCGACTGCAGTGTAGAAGTCATCGTGGATGACTTCGGAACGCAGAAGTCCGACCTTCGTCGGGATCGTCACTTCTACTTTGAGACTATCTCCGTATATCTTTACCGTCACTCTCGCCGTCGTGTTTTCATCGACGGTGAGATACTTGTTCAGGAAGGAGAGTTTCTCTTCGATCCTCCCTCTCATTTCTTCCGTGATCGTGACATTTTCGCCATAGATTATAAACTTCATAATTTTCTCCTTTCTACGCAAAAATTACTAACGTTTACGATACGATTTTATAAAGCCAACGGTATACCAGGTACAATCCATAGGCATCCAGAGAGCAGTACTCTTCAAGGTTCGACAGGACCTCCTCCTTATTCGGAGGATCTCCTTTGTCTATGTCTCGCCATGAATAGACGGCTTTCATCCCGTTGTCGATATCGAGGTCATGGTAGGAGAGATCGGATACGATGGATACCAGTTTCTTGAGAGTGAGATCTCCCCGCTGCTTGGTAGAATAGACCATGCCTTCCGTAAATGGATCTGCCAGATCGTGGAAGCGTTCCATGATCTGATGGAGCCTTCCGGCGTATTCCGGATAGAGGACCGAGAGTTCCTTCAGCCTGAGGACTTCCGCCCCCATGGCGTTGTAGGCCAGGATGGGTCCTTCCTCCGGCAGGTACTCTAACAGGGCTTCCGTAAATTCCTTCCGGCAGTCCCCGGTCCCGATAAACGTGTATTTGTGAAGCGTGTTGTCCTCTTTGAGGATATAGAGCGCGAATTCGAAACAGACGACATCCATCAGCTTCATGCCTTCATAGGCCGGTACGAGGTAGCGGTCCCATTCAAAGTCGATGAAGGAGACAGGACGAGTGCTGAGAGTATCCAGATAGCTCTTCAGGAGACAGCGGTCCGCAAAGAGGCCGCCATTCTTCGAAGCCCTTATCTGGGCGTATTGGAGCGGATTACCTTCCAGTAAGGAGATATCCGCATCCTTCATATGGACGATCCCCTTTTCATACATCTTCTGCTTGTTGGCGGAAGAGACGAGGAAGAGGATGGAGTCATCCGGAAGATCCTTTTCTTCCGGAAAACAGTCGTAATAGTGCTGACAGAGGCTCCGCATGCGGCAGGCGCGTTTCTTGGACGGGAGTTCTTCTTTGAGCTCATCCATCTCCTTCAGGACTTTCTCCGTATCGAAGTCCTCTTTACTGATCACATCGAGAAGCGGCAGGTCTTTATAGGTGTCATTGAGCACGAAGAGCTGATCGACATCCAGGTGATCGTGATAGACGTAATCCTTGTTGAAACTCAGCAGATACACCGCCTGTATGTCATAGCCCAGACGTTTCAAAGACCGGATGGTGATCCGGTAGGTCAGAAGGTCAAGGTCCTTGACGGATGTATTATAGTAGACAAAATAGACGTCATATCGATCTCCTATCCTGTGAAGAACAGGGACATTGAAACGTAAACTGCCTGATTCAAAGCGCGGACGCAGGAACCACTCATGAAGTTCTCTTTCTTTCTCAAAGCGGTCCGGTGTATCGTTGCGGATGCCGATGAAGGGGTCTTCCATACGGAAGTAGCGCACGAGAAGGTCGTTTTGCGTCTCATCGCTTCTCAGATAGGCATTATATGTACTGTCTTCCTCCCTGCTGTAAAGATAGAGTCTCCCGCAGCGGAGGTATTTCTTGATATCGCTTATATGGTACATATTCTTCCCTTGTCTTCATTATACACCAAGTACCTTCAAATAAAAACAGGCTCTCCATGAGGAGAGTCTGTGTTTATACAGTCTTTTCAAATACGCGGTAGAGTTCCTTGCGGGAAGTCGCCTTCATCTTGCAGATCTCATCGATCGGATGAGCCGTGATGATGTCGTTTTCGATACCGACAGCCTGGCCGCCCACACCGGCGATCAGAAGTTCCACAGCCTTGACACCGAGTCTTGTCGCCAGGACACGGTCGGATGTCGTCGGGGAACCGCCTCTCTGGATATGACCCAGGATGGTGGCTCTTCCGGAATAAGTCGTGTATTCGCTGATCTTGTTGGCGAAGGAATTGACATCGACCATCTTTTCCGTGACGACGACGATGGCGTGGTTCTTGCCGATGGAATCGAGGTATTTCAGCTTGTCGAGGACGTCTTCCTCATCATAGCCTGTTTCCGGCGTGATGACGACTTCCGCACCGCAGGCGATGGCGGAATAGATAGCCAGGTCGCCGCACTTGTTGCCCATGACTTCGACGACTGAGCAGCGGTGATGGGAAGAGGAAGTATCCTTCAGCTTATCGATACAGGAAGTGACCGTATCGAGAGCCGTATCGAAACCGATGGTGAAGTTGGTCCCCGGGATATCGTTGTCGATGGTCCCCGGAATGCCGATGCAGTTGACGCCGTGCTGCGTGAGGGCGTTGCCGCCTTTATAGGTACCGTCTCCCCCGATGACGACTAAGGCATCGATCCCGAAGCCCTTCAGTTTCTCGACACCGGCTTCCACGACCTTCGGATCACGGAATTCCGGCAGTCTGGCAGAGCCCAGGATGGTACCGCCTCTTTCGACGATATCCGAGACAGAGTTCCGGTCAAACGGCACGTATTCACCGTTTACCAGTCCCAAAAAGCCGTTGCGGATGCCGACGACTTCGATGCCGTTGCATAAAGCGCTCCTGGTGACGGCACGGATGGCCGCGTTCATGCCCGGAGAGTCGCCTCCGGAAGTCAATACACCGATCTTGCGAATCATAATCTTTCCTCTACTTTCTCTTGTTTTTCCCTTCCAGGACATACTCATCGCTCAGGATGCGTATCCTCTCCAGGAGTCTTTTGGCCTTCATGGCACTGGATTTATCATTCTTGTCGTAGGTATAGTGTTTCAGAAGATCACTTCTGTTGAGGTTGGAAGTAAACAGGGTCAATAAGCGATGTTCCATACGGTAGTCCAGGATCGTGAAGAGGACATCGTCTCTTGAAAAGGAGGAGACACTTTCCGAGCCGATATCATCAAGTATCAGGACATCGGCGTCCTGGAGTTTACGCATATTCCTGTCGTATCTTCCCGGCTCGCTGCTCAGACTCCTTCTCAGGTCGTTGATGAAGTCGCTGACCTTCACGAAGGCCACCTTCTTCCCCTTCTTCACCAGGGAATTGGCCAATGCGATACACATATAGGTCTTGCCGACCCCGAGGTCTCCGCTGATATAGAGACCCTTGTCTCTTTTCCCCTCATAGATATCATAGCACTGAAGGAAGAGTCCCTTGACACCGGTTTCCTCCAGTTCGATATTGTCGAGATCGAGTCCCAGGAGGTCCTCCGAGATATCGGAATAGACATAGGACTCCTTGAAGTCCTTCAGGGAATCGTTTTTCTTCTTGTAGGGACAGTGCTCCACTTCTCTTAGGAGGACACCGTCATAGTCCAGGGAGAGCCTTTCCCCCTTCTTGGCCTGCGTACACATGTAGAGGCCTTTGCAGCCTTCACACTGCTTCCTCGATTCATAGATGCGAAGCAGCGTCTGCGTGTGATCTTTCAGGAACTGATCGCTGAAGCGATGCTTTTCCGCTACTTCTTTGATCAGAGCGTCCCTCAGAGGGAGTTTCCATTCATCCATTGTTCTTCCTCCTCTCCAGGATCTCTTTCAGTCTGTCTTCTTCCAGTTCCGGATTCTTACTGGCATCATAGACCGGCAGTTCATCCTTTTCGCTCCTGTTTCCGCCTCTGCCGAAGAGGAATTCCTGAGCACTCTTCGCATCGGTGATGCCGTTGCGGTGCAGGTCAGCCGCCGCCGGATAGAGATATTTCTCATAGAGGTGGCCATCGCACTGTTTCAAGGTGTGTTCCAGCAGAACGTTGATCACCCCGGTGCTCAGATGATACTGATGATGGAGGGTGTAGAGGATCTTCTTGTCGTAAGGCGTGACCTCTCTTCCTCCCTGCCTGTTCATGAGGAAGGAGAGACACGGGACACCATAGTTCCCCTCTTCCACCTTCTCATAAGCCGGCTGGGAAGCCTGGGCCATCTTTACCAGTTCTTCCGTATCGAAGTGATCGGAATTCCTGTTGACCAGACGGGAGATATAGGTCCGCATGCGGTCATAGGAGATATTGTAGAGATCGGCGATACAGGCGATCTCATGGAGGTTGTCATAGGTGCGGAAGCGTCTCGGGAAGAGGAAATCCGAGATGTCCTTGAGGAAGTAATTGACATCGAAGAGCGTATCGAAGGAGGCCTCTTCCCTCTTCTTCGCGTTGAGATAGGACTCGTCTTCTTCACTCCAGGTCTCCAGTTTCCTCAGATCATACTTCTTCGAGACGTTCTCGAAACCGTTCAGGTCGCTTTCTTGAAGGCGCAGGGAAGACAAGAGTTCCTGATAATGACTGCCTCCGGCCTTTAAAATGAAGTCTCTGACGAAGAGATCATCATCGGTGAACTCCTGACGGTCTTTCGGTTCTATCAGAGAGAAGATCCAGAGACCTTCTTCATCCTTCTTCTTGAAGGTGGAGAGGAGCTTGTATTCATTGAGTTTGCCTAGGGCCTCTTCAAAGGTATCGATAGACATGCCGAGACGTGTCAGAAGATCATCCAAAGGTAAATAGTCTAAAGACTTTTCCTCAAAGAGGAAGCTGTGATACAGGGAAAAGGCATGCGGACCGATCAGAGGCAGATAAAAAACAGCCAGCGATCTCATCCGGTCCAGTGAAAGATCTGTATCCTGTAAGACTCTGTACCTGTCTTTTCCTAACATAAGAGATTCTCCAGACACTCTTCAGTACGCTGATAGAGGTCCTCTAAACTACTATTATTATATATGATTTCATCGGCGCGGTCTTTCTTATTTTTGAAGGGCATCTGATTCCTGATACGACGTTTCGCTTCTTTCTGATCGACCCCTCTCTTCTCCAGTCTCTGTAAAGCGATATCCCTTTTGGATGTCACCAGGATGACCTTATCGAAGAGCGTTTCAAATCCCCCTTCATAGAGAAGCGGCACTTCCGCAAAGAAGATGTTGGACTCTTCCTTTTCCTCCAGCATCTTCCCAATGATCAGAGGATGCAAGAGAGATTCCAGTTTTTCTTTCTTTTTCTTATTGGTAAAGACGATGGAGGAGAGTTTCTTCTTGTCGAGTTCTTCCCCTTCAAAGCACTCCGGGAAGGTCTCTTTGATCAGACGGTATCCGGCATGGTCTTTTAAGAGAAGTTCACGGTTGTAGGCATCGCAGTCAAAGACCGGATAGCCCTTGTCTCTTATATAGGCAGAGACCGTGGACTTGCCGGAACCGATGGTACCGGTGATCGCGATGGCGATCTTCTGCTTCTGACAGTTCGGACAGAAATAGGTCCCTCGGCCCCCGACCCGGATCTTCCGGATCTCACCCTGACAGACCGGGCAGATCTTCTGTTCGTGGCAGGAAAGCGAGAGCTGGAATAAGCCTGTCACTCCTAAGGAAGAAGCATAGGAGCGTATCGTCGTGCCGCCGGCTTCGATGGCCTTATGAAGGATGGAGCGGGTATTCTCTACGATCTTTTCCGCTTCCCTTTTATTCAGCTTGGAAGCCTTCGTCTTTGGATGGATCCGGCTTTCAAAGAGGATCTCATCGGCGTAGATATTACCGATACCGGATACGAAGTGCTGATCGAGCAGGACTTCCTTGACCGGGATCTTCTTGTCTTTGAAATATTCCAGACAGTAGGCTGTGTCAAAAGCCGCAGAAAAAGGTTCCGGACCCAGGTCCTTGAAGATATCGTAGTTCTCTTTCTTTTCAATGATCTCCATCCTGCCGAACTTGCGGACGTCGTGGTAGCGGAGCTCGCTTCCATCATCCAGGGAGAAGATCACGTGCGTGTGCTTATCGATGGGCGCTGAAGGAGGCAGGATATAGTACTTCCCCTCCATGCGCAGATGCGAGACCAGCGTCAGGTCTTCCATTTCAAACAGAAGATACTTTCCCCTTCTTATGAAACGGAGAAAGGTATGTCCCTTCAATCGTTCGGCGAATTCCTCCGGATCGCCTTCAATGATCTTCGGAAAAAGGACCCTTACACTCAGGATCTTTCTTCCTTCTATTTTCAGCCTGAGGGTATTCAGGACCGTTTCTACTTCAGGGAGTTCCGGCATTATTTGGCCTCATACCAGGTCTTGCCGACAGACATCGAGGAATCGAGGCGGACCGGGAATTCATAGGCTCCCGACATGGCCTCTAAGACTAAGGCTTTGACTTCTTCCAGTTCCCCTTCCGGGACTTCCAGTATGACTTCGTCGTGTACCTGCAGGATGAGTCTGGAAGAGAGCTTCTTCTCCCGTAACATCTTGTCCACCCGTAACATGGCCAGTTTGATGATATCGGCTGCCGAGCCCTGTATCGTCGAGTTCATGGCGGCACGCTTGCCGAATTCTCTCATCATATAGTTCCGATCATGGATCTCCGGGATGTACCGTCTTCTGTTGAGAATAGTCTTTACATAGCCTTCCTTCTCGCAGAAGGCCACCTGATGATCCAGGTATTCCTTGATGGCCGGATAGGTACGGAAGTATTCGTCGATGTATCTCTTGGCGTCCTTGAAGGACAGATTGGTCTGATTGGCCAGTCCGAAGTCGGAGATCCCGTAGACGACACCGAAGTTGACCGCTTTCGCGTGTCTTCTGTCTAACGGCGTCACTTCTTCTTCCGATAATCCGAAGATGTCCATGGCTGTCTTCTTGTGGATATCGATGCCGTCATTGAAGGCGGAGATCATCTTCTCTTCTCCGGATAAAGCAGACAGGACTCTGAGTTCGATCTGCGAGTAGTCGCAGCTTAAAAACAGTGATCCCTCTTTCGGCTTGAAGGCCTTCCGGATCTCCCGGGATTCATCATCCCGGACGGATATGTTCTGCAGGTTCGGATCATAGGAAGACAGTCTTCCGGTCGCTGTGACGTTCTGGGAGAAGATCGTGTGGATCTTGCCATCCGGACGTATGTATTTCTTGAGACCTTCCGCATAGGTCGAATAGAGCTTGGAATACTTGCGGTACTCTAAGATATCATCGATGATCGGATGATAGGAAGAGAGTTTGGAGAGGATCTCGGCAGAGGTGGAACCGTTCTTGAGATCCGGGAGATCGAGCTCCTTGAAGAGCACTTCCGAGAGCTGTTTCGGGGAGCCGATGTTGAACTCCCTTCCGGCTTCTTCATAGACTCTCTTCGCAGCCGCTTCCATCTTTTCCTTCGTGACGCCGGCGATCTCATCGAGGACGTCGCTGTCGCAGGCCATGCCCTCTTTTTCCATGCGGTAGAGGACATAGGTCAAAGGCAGTTCCAGATCATGATAGAGGGAGACTAATTCATCTCTTTTAAGTCCCTCTTCCAGAGCCGGGATGATGGAGGCAAAGGCCGAAGCGAACTCCTGGGAGTAGCTGACGACTCTCTCCTCATCATACGGCAAAGGTCTCTTCTCGCTGCCGACGACATCCTTGAGCTCTCTGGAAATGTCTTTCCCGAAGTGCTGCAGGATGGCCTTTGGAGACGTCAGCGTGTTATTTAACAGGAAGCCCATCAGCATGACATCTTCCGTATTCTCTCCGATGGAGAAGTTCCGGTAGTCGGAAAGATGCAGGAGGGCTTTCAGGTCATAGACGTATTTCCTGTGATCGCTTCTTAAGAAGACAAGAGCTTCCTCGTCCTTTTTGAAGTCTTCAAAATCGATGTATTCCGCACTGTTCTCATCCGCGAAACAGAGCCCCCAGAGCTCTCTTTCGTAGTAGGAGAAGTCATTGGACATGAAGTAGATGAAAGGCTCTTTGAGAAGAGAAGCCGAGATCTTCGTGACCTTTCTGAGCTCCCTCGTCTTTTCTTCCTTCTTCTGTGTGTGGCGTATCAGGGAGTACATCTCGTATTTCTCAAAGAAGGCATTGCGTCCCTCTTCATCGATGGAGAAGCGGAAGTCTTCCAGATCCGGATCGATGCCGACATCGGTCTTGATGGTCGCCAGCTCTTTGGAGAGGAAGCAGGAATCCTTATCATTGATGAGGCGTTCCTTCAGTTTCCCCTTGATCTCATCGATGTGTTCATAGATGCCTTCACAGGTATCATACTGACTCAGCAGCTTGACCGCCGTCTTGTCGCCGACGCCTTCGACGCCTTTGATGTTGTCGGACTTGTCTCCGGCCAGACCCTTCCAGTCGATGATCTGATACGGTTTTAAGCCGTATTCCTCCTTCAGGGCTTCCTCGTTCATCTTCGCGATCTCAGACATCCCCTTCTTCATGATGTAGACAGAGGTGGACTCATCGATCAGCTGTAAAAGGTCTCTGTCGGAAGAGAGGATGCAGGTCTCTAACGGATACTTCTTGGATAAGGTACCGATGACGTCATCCGCTTCGATATCGTCGTATTCGAGATAGGTGATCTTATAGGCATCCAGCATCTCTCTCACCAGGGCGAACTGGCCTACCAGTTCTTCCGGTGTCTCTTTTCTTCCTCCCTTATAGTCGGGATTCAGGTCATGACGGAAGGTGTGCTTTCCCTTATCGAAAGCGACGACCAGGTAATCCGGTTTGATCTCCCGGAAGGCCTTTTCCATCATATTCGCAAAAGCGTATACCGCATTCGTGTATACGCCTTTGGAAGATTTCATGATATTTCCGTAACTTGTGGCATAGAAAGCTCGAAACAGGACCGAGTTTCCGTCTATCAGCATC
Organism: Erysipelotrichaceae bacterium; assembly: GCA_017419065.1. Taxonomy (GTDB): domain Bacteria; phylum Bacillota_I; class Bacilli_A; order Erysipelotrichales; family Erysipelotrichaceae; genus Colivicinus. The sequence goes on from JAFOMB010000069.1 coordinate 13,825, forward strand.
AGTTTCATCTTATTCTTCTCCGCTATCCGCATATTTCGCTTCGATCATACTGGAGACAAGAGTATCCAGGGTCGTGAGGTTCTCATACATGAGGGACATGTAGTCCTTTCCGTCATTGGCCTGGGAAGTGGAAAGCGAAGAGATGTTGGAGAGGGTCACTCTCTTGAGTCCCAGTTCCTCTTCCAGAGATGTCATGAGTTCATACATGTCTTCCGGGATGTTCGGCTCATAGACGATGTACTGGACACCGTCTGCCTTTATCCTGGCCTTGATGACTTCCAGTTCCTTGTCACTTGGAAGAGCGCCGTACTTGGACAGACAGACCGGATAGATCTGAAAGCCGTAGTCCTTCTGCCAGGTGGAAAAGGACGGGGTCATACAGACGAATTTGAGCACGAGCTGTTCATTGCGCAGTCTTCTCGAAAGATTCTGGAAGGAGGCATCGAGGGCGATGAGCTCTTCCTCCAGTTTTTCATAGTTGTCCTTGAAGAAGGAAGCTTCTTCGACATAGTTGGAAGCGAAATATTCATAGATGTCCTTCCCCATCGACAGCATCCCGATCGGGTTGAGCCAGAGGAAGAGATCGAGGTCATCGGTATCGATCTCATTGAAGAGATCATCATCGTAGAACGGCCCTTCGATATAAGTATTGCGGCCGTCTACATAGACTAAGGAATAGCGCTGGAACTTGTATACCGCATTGAGGATAGATAAATCTACCTGTTCGGCGCCGCTGTCATAGATCTCCTCTTCGAAGATGGACATGTACGGTTCCAGTTCTCCGATATGGAAGAAGACGACAGAATCATCCAGAGTCTCCCGGTAGTCGCTCTTGATCTTGGCGACCTGGACCAGGGAATTGGACTGGATGGAGACAGGCTGTATCTTTTCTCCGCATATCCTGTTTAAGAGATAGCCGACAGGATAGATCGTATAGGCGGTGTATTGTCTGACACCGGAGCACCCGCATAACAGGAGGACAAGCAGTGCCGCGATGATTTTCTTTAAAGATTTCATAGAGTTATTATACTATTTCTTCCGCATTTCCACAAAGTGGATAGGCTGCCCCTGTTCCCGGAATTTCCGCTCATAGGCTGTCATCACATCGTCTCTTTCGATACGGTAATAGTCTTCTTCGACACAGACCGCCTCAAAAGGACTCTCCTTGATATATTCCAGGGTATCTTCAAACAGGGAATCGTTGTCGCTCTTGAAGATGATGTCTCCCTCGTCCTTCAGGATCTCCGCATAGATCTTTAAGAAAGTAGGATAGGTCAGTCTTCTCTTGTGGTTTCTCTTCTTCGGCCACGGATCGGAAAACGGCAGATAGATGCGGGAGATGCTTTTGGACGGGAAGATCTCATTGAGCAAAGAGGCATCTTCATGGAAGATGGCGATGTTCTCCACGCCGGCCTCTTCCGCCTTCTTCACGGCTCTGGCCACACAGGTATCTTCCCTTTCCAGACCGACATAAAAGATCTCCGGGTTCCTCTTCGCGCTTTCCACCAGGAAGTCGCCCATACCCATGCCGATCTCAAGATAGACGGTCTTGTCAAAATCGATGGCGGAAGCTTCCTCATAGAGATACTTATTGCCTTCTTCCAGGAAAGCTCCGACCCATTTCTTCTTGCGCATCCTCATAACTATACCTGCCTTAATACTTCTTCCAGACGGTGGAGAAAGGTCTCCTCCCCGATGGTGTTGAGCTTCATCACGACGCCCTTGGAGGAACCGGAGGTGATGGCGGATAAGCGGATATAGCCGTCATCTTCCTGATAGAGCGTCACGGTAAGAGTGACGCGGTTGCCGCCGAAGAGCGAATAGCGCTCAAAGATGCGCACGCTGCAGCGGGAAGAATTCCCATAGAAATCACTGCCGTCTTCCAGACTCGCGGAAAAGTTCCCGTCCAGGATCCCGTCTTCGATCGCCTCTACCAGATAGTCAAAATCACAGTTCAGCATCCTCTCGATCTTCGCCATATGTCCTCCTTCGCAAAAGGACCCGAAGGTCCTTTTTTACTTGTTTACTTTCTGCCGAAGAAACGCTTTTCTCCGCTTTCTCTCTTCGGAACTTCTTCGTTTTCCTTGACTTCAGTCTTTTCTTCTTTTTCTTTTCTTTCCGGTCTGCCGTCTCTCTTCTTTTCCGGTTTCTCCGTCTTTTCCGGTTTCGGGAGCAGTTCCTTCGCCGAGACGTTGACACGGCCCTTTTCATCGATCTCCATGACCTTGACCTTGATGATGTCGCCTAACTTGAGGACATCTTCCGGCTTCTCAACACGCTGGTGAGAGATCTTGGAGACGTGCAGTAAGGCGTCCTGTCCCTTGAAGAGTTCCACGAAGGCACCGAACTTCTCGAGTCTGACGACCTTGGCGTCGTAGATCTCGCCGACCTTGGCTTCGCGGCAGATGTCATCGATCATGGCCTTGGCCTTTTCGATGCATTCCTTATCGGTATGATAGAGAACGACCTTTCCGTCGTCATCGATATCGATCTTCGTTCCGCCGGACTCTTCAATGATCTGGTTGATGATCTTGCCGCCGGTACCGATGACTTCTCTGATCTTGTCTGTCGGGATCGTGAAGGTGACCATCTTCGGAGCGTACTTGGAGACTTCTTTTCTCGGTTCAGCGATCGCACCCATCATGTTTTCCATGATCTCGAGTCTGCCCTTCTTGGCCTGTGCTAATGCCTCACGGAAGATCTCCTTCGTGATGCCCTTGCACTTGATATCCATCTGTAAGGCAGTGATGCCGTCTTTGGTACCTGCTACCTTGAAGTCCATATCGCCGTAGTGGTCTTCCATACCCTGGATATCCGTTAAGATCGCATAGTCATCACCGGTCGTGATAAGACCCATCGCGACACCGGCGACCGGAGACTTGATCGGAACACCGGCAGCCATGAGGGACATGGAACCGGCACAGATCGAAGCCTGGGAAGAGGAACCGTTGGATTCCAGAACTTCCGCGACCGTTCTGATCGCATACGGGAATTCGTCTTCACTCGGTAATACCTGTAATAAGGCTCTTTCGCCTAAGGCACCGTGACCGATCTCTCTTCTTCCCGGAGAACCCATTCTGCCGGTTTCTCCGACAGAGTAAGGCGGGAAGTTGTATTGATGCATGAATCTCTTTTCTTCGACGTCTGTCAGGTCATCGATGATCTGATTGTCGCCTAAAGGACCTAAAGTCGTAACAGATAAGACCTGGGTCTCGCCTCTGGTGAAGAGAGCGGAACCGTGGACTCTCGGCAGTAAGTCGACCTGGGAGTTCAGCGGTCTGATCTCATCCAGTGCTCTGCCGTCAGGTCTGATCTTTTCCACGGAGATGAGTCTTCTGACTTCTTCCGCGACGATCGTCGTGCAGTATTCGCCTGTCTGCTTGACAAGCTTTGTCTGTTCTTTCTCGGAAAGACCTTCCATCTCTTCGAAATGCTTCTTCATTTCTGCCGTGATGTCATCGATCTTGCCATAGCGTTCCAGCTTCTCCTTGATGGAGACAGCTTCTTCTAAAGCTTTCTTGCCGTTTTCATTGACGTAGTCCTTGACTCTCGGATCGATCTCATAGAGTGTGACTTCCATCTTTTCCTTGCCGACCTTGGCAATGATCTCTTCTTCAAATGCACAGAGTTCCTTTACCTTTTCATGTCCGAACATCAGTGCTTCCAGCATCAGATCTTCGCTGACTTCCTTGGCACCGGCTTCGACCATGTTCAGAGCTTCCTTGGTTCCGGCGACCGTCAGGTCGATCAGGGACTTTTCGTGTTCCTCAACTGTCGGGTTGACGATGAACTGGCCATCGACATAGCCGACCTTGACACCGGCGACCGGTCCTTCAAACGGGATCGGGCTGATGCATAATGCCAGAGATGCACCGAATAAGGCAGCCATCTCACAGGACTTGTCCGTATCGTTGGACAGGACCGTGTTGACGACCTGGACTTCATTACGGAATCCCTCAGCGAACAGAGGACGGATCGGTCTGTCGATCAGACGTGCTGTTAACGTAGCGTGTTCGGAAGGACGGCCTTCTCTGCGGAGGAAACCTCCCGGGATCTTTCCGGCGGAATACAGCTTCTCTTCAAAGGAAACTGTCAACGGAAAGAAATCCGTGTCCTTGGCAACATTGCTGGCGCAGGCCGTGGACAGCGTGACCGTATCATCATAGCGTACCAGAACAGACCCCCCAGCCTGTTTGGCGACTTCACCGGTCTCGACAGTAAGATTACGACCGTAGAAGTCTAATGTGAATACTTCTTTCATCTTTTCTCTCTTTCTATATATAACCTTGTCTATTCTAGCATAAACGTATTAAAAAAGACATCTAAAAAATTAGATGTCTCAACCGATTCTGATATGGGTATCTGCTAACCGTTCAGTTCCAGATTTCCTATCGTCAGCAGGAACTGTTCCAGGAAAGTCTTCTTGTTTTCCAGCGATTCAAGCGGATATGGATAGACGTCATCTCCCAGACGGAAACAGAAGTTTCCCTCACCGGCATTTACCACCGTGCCGTCTTCGTAGGTAATAGTGATGTCTAGACCGATCCCTCCTGCTCCTTTGACCGGTTCTATATCTTTTGCGACGACCGCTCTGTAAAGGGAAGTCATGAGTTCTTTCAGTTCCTCTCCTTCAAAGACGTGATCGTAGTCGGAACCATAGTCCAGTGCCGTGACCCGGATGGACACAGGATCTCCCAGCAGATCGGATATGCGGTAATAGCCGGTATCTTCTTCTATTGGATCATTCGAACTGCCGCTGCCTGCAGCTGCTTCAGGTTCTCCTTCTCCACTCATATCACCAGGTATCGGTGCAGTATCAAACTCTCTGCAGAGATCTTCTAAAGAATAATTGCCATTCACATAACCGATCGGCTTCGGAACCCAATCGTTGCTGTCGGAAAGATAATAGATTCCGGATTTCTGAGCGATCCTCTGCCATTCATCCGCCCTTCTGAAGAAAACCTCATATTCATACGGAGAATAATCCCAGCTTCCTTCTGTATTAAACGAGATCTGCCCCAATGCTTTCATTGCCTCTTTGAACCGGCTTGTCTCATTATACAAATTTATGTTGGTACTGGTGCCTCCCGTGTAGCCCGGAGATAATTCCCTGCTGATGCTGATCTGCAGTTCATTCGCATCAACCTTCATCCGCGAATAGAGACTTCCGCTTCCCGTGGATGTATCCTCTGGAAAGACGCTTTCCGCAAAGAAGATTTCTCTCTTATCAGGGTCATCGAAATAATAGCCATTCTCACAGAGAAACCGCATCGGCAGATTTTGTGTTTGAGACCGGGTGAATTCATCTTTCAATTCCTGACGGAACAGCATTTCTCTGCCGTCTTCCAGGGTAGCATGCAGCAGGCTGTCATCTTCCTGCGTTATCGTCTTTACGATGCCTGCACATTCAGACAATCTATCGGATGTTGCTACGAACCGATGATAGGAGCCGTTGAACTCGATCGACACAACGATCATTTTCCCGCTTTCTGAGATATCTTCATCGCTTCTTTTTATTTCATTGTAGTCAGGGCTTTC
>JAFOMB010000070.1 GCA_017419065.1 Erysipelotrichaceae bacterium
GAAAAAGAAAAGCCCTCATATAAGGGCTTCATGGGAATCATGGTGGACACTAAGGGACTCGAACCCCTGACCCCATCCACGTCAAGGATGTGCTCTCCCAACTGAGCTAAGTGTCCGTGCTTAAATAGAATATCATGTTTTAGAGAATTTGCCAATAAAAAGTTAATAAAACAGAAGAAAGAAGATATCATAGACATGTATATAAGGAGATCATTATGCCAAACAAGTTCGTACTCAATGAAACATCCTACCATGGCAAGGGTGCTATCCTCGAGATCCCGAACGAGATCAAGGGAAGAGGGATCGCCAAAGTTCTCGTCTGTTCCGATCCGGGACTCGTACAGTTCGGAGTCACGAAAAAGGTGACAGACCTGCTGGAAGGAGCAGGGATCGAGTATCGGCTCTATACGAATATCCAGCCGAATCCGACGATCGAGAATGTCCAGAGCGGTGTGAAGGCCTATCGGGAATATGGTGCGGAAGGCATCGTAGCGATCGGCGGAGGTTCCTCTATGGACACTGCCAAGGCTATCGGTATCATCATCGCCAATCCGGAGCACGAAGATGTGGTCTCCCTGGGAGGCGTCGTCAATACACGCAATCACGTCGTACCGCTCTTTGCGGTGCCGACAACAGCCGGAACAGCTGCGGAAGTCACTGCTTCCTATGTCATCACTGATCCGGAAAACAGAAGGAAATTCGTCTGCATCGACGGACACTGTGTCCCGCATGTGGCCTTTGTTGATCCGGACATGATGTCTTCCATGCCGAAGGGCCTGACGGCTTTCACCGGAATGGATGCCCTGACACACGCCATTGAAGGCTATATCACACCGGGTGCCTGGGAATTATCGGATCCGCTCAACCTCAAGGCTATCCAGCTGGTAGCGAAACATCTGCGTTCGGCAGTCAATGGCGAAGAAGAGGGAAGAAGAGGCATGGCTATTGCGGAATATCTGGCCGGAATGGGCTTCTCCAATGTCGGTCTGGGTCTTGACCACGCGATCGCGCATACACTGGGCGGCTTCTACGGCATCCCGCATGGCAAGGCCTGCACGATCCTGCTTCCGAGCGTCATGGAATTCAACAGAGATTATACCGGAGAGAAATACCGTGATATCGCGGGTGCTTTCGGTGTTGAAGATGCCCTGAACGGCGATCTTGAGACCGTGAAGGATGAAGCGATCGCGGAAGTGAAGAAACTCGCCGGGGATATCGGTATCGAACTCTCCTTCAGAAACGATATCAGGGAAGAAGACCTCGATGCGATCGCGGAAGGTGCCCTGAAGGATGCCTGTGCCGGAAACAACCCAAGACCTTTCACGGCAGAGGATGTCAAAACGATCCTCAGAGGACTGATGTAAGAATACTTGAGAAAGAAGGACTGCGGTTCTTCTTTTTTAAAATCAGAGGTAGGAAAATAGGAGACAGCTGTCAATAAAGAAGTAGGAGGATCTGTAAATGCCGAATACTTCAAGAGAATACAAAGACCGTCTTTTCCGTTTCCTGTTTGGAAGACCGGAGAGAAAAGATTATGCGCTCTCCCTTTACAATGCCGTCAATCAGACAGATTATCAGGATCCGGATGAGCTCATCATCAATACGATAGAGGACGCTGTCTATCTGGGGATGAAGAACGATGTCTCCTTTCTGTTCCGGAATCATCTAAACGTCTATGAACAGCAGTCTTCCTACAATCCCAATATGCCGCTGCGCTTTCTCGGCTATGTCTCTTCCCTGATGGATAAATACATCACGGAAAACAGGGAAGATAAGTATTCGAGCCGTCTGATCTCCCTTCCTGAACCGCGATTGATCGTCTTTTATAACGGAAGGAGGATGACAGAAGAGCGTCAAATCCTGAAACTCTCCGATGCCTATCTCCACCGGAAAGGACATCCGATGGTAGAGGTCGAAGTCCTCATGTATAATATCAATAGAGGCAATAATGAAGGCATCATGGAACGCTGTCCTGTTTTATTCGAGTACAGCTGGGTCGTAGATACCTATCGGAGGAATGTAGAACTGTATGGGGAAGATACATTCGACAGGGTACTGGAAGATATGCCTTTGGATTTTACGATAAGACCGTTATTGACGGCACATAAGGCGGAGGTGAGCGGAATGCTGCTGAAGGACTATACCGAACAGGAAAGAGAAGAAGTAATGGAACACTCTTTGAAAAGGGAAAGAGAAGAAGGAAAAAGAGAAGCGGAGAGTCTGATCGTCCGGCACATGAGCGAGCAGGGAAGCAGTGAAAAAGAAATCTCTGCTCTGACAGGGATCCCTCTGGAGGACATAAGAAACTATCTGAAATAAAGAGGACATCACTGTCCTCTTTTATAAAGTTCTTTCAGATCAGAACTTCTTCTGATCTTTTTCAGTTCCTCGTATACGGCTTTCAGCTGCTGTTCATAGCGGCTGGAAGAGAAGTGCGGGAAGAAGTCGGCGTCTTTGATTTCATCCGGAAGATACTGGATCTTATGGAAGGCATCATAGCGGCCGTAATCGTACTGTTCATCCTTCGGGATCGTCGGAGTGTATTTCAGATACGCCGGCATCTCCACGGCTTTTCCTTTCACGAGTTCGTCTGCTTTGGACAGGGCGTCGACCGCGGTACGTGATTTCGGGGACAGGGCCAGGTCGATGATCTGCAAACCTAAAGGGATGGCGGCTTCCGGGAAGCCGACCCGTTCGGCCGTCTCGACAGCGGAGATGGTTCTGGCGCAGAGCGCCGGATTGGCCAGGCCGATGTCCTCATAGGCGATGACCAGGAGCCGCCGGCTGATGGCTTCGAGATCTCCCGATTCGATCAGCAGGGAGAAATAGTAGAGCGCGGCGTTGGGATCGCTGCCCCGGATGGATTTCTGGAAGGCCGAAAGCAGGTCGTAGTGGCCGTCATCGGAAGCGAAGGAACGCCTTCCTCCGACCTTGGTGTGCTCGGCGACGATGTCTCTGGTGATGTGATGGTCTTTCGCCAGGATGGCGGAGATCTCCAGAATATTCAGGGCGAAGCGGATGTCGCCGTTGACGGTATCGGCGATGAGCTGCATCGCGTCTTCGTCGATCGTGTACTGACCATCCAGACCTTCGGGAGCCTTCATGGCTTTCCGGATAGCTTCTTTGATGTCTTCGGGAGAGAGGGCCTTGAGTTCAAAGAGGTGGGTCCTTGAACGGATGGCCGGATTGATGGAGTGATAGGGATTGGCGGTCGTGCATCCCAGCAGGATGACGGAACCGTCCTCCAGATGAGGAAGCAGGAGGTCCTGCTTGTCCTTGTTCAGGCGGTGGACCTCGTCGCAGATCAGGATGAGTCTGCCGGAAAGGGAAGCCTCTAAGAAGATCGCGTCGAGGTCTTTTTTATTCCCGGTGACAGCGTTGAACTGGCGGTAGCGCTTCTTCAGTTCCTGGGCGATGACTTTGGCCAGCGTCGTCTTTCCGATGCCCGGCGGACCGAAAAAGACCGAAGAAAAGATCACGCCTTCTTCGATGCAGCGGCGGATGACCCCGTCTTCTCCGACGAGGTGTTTCTGTCCGATGATGTCGTCTAAAGTCTTCGGGCGAAGCCGGAATGCGAGAGGTTCTGTCATGGGGAGTCCTCCTTTGAAAGAGCGGTCCCTGTACCGTCTGTGTCAAGAGTGCGCAGATCTTTACAGTTCGTCTTCCCTATTATACTCTGCCCGGAACGCAGATGATAAGATACAGATGTAAGTGAGTATCACATCATCTGGAAAGGGGTCATCATGATTTATACTGTGACTTTTAACCCGTCTCTCGACTACATCATCCGTGTGGATGATTTTCAAACAGGGCAGATCAACCGGACGACCTATGAGAGGATATTCGCCGGCGGTAAGGGCATCAACGTCTCCCTCGTCCTGGACAATCTCGGTCATCAGAGCGTGGCCCTCGGCTTTACGGCCGGCTTTACCGGTCAGGAGATCGAGCGCCAGCTTGCGGAAAAGGGCGTCCTCACACATTTCATCAAGGTCAAAAACGGGCATTCACGCATCAACGTCAAGATGAAGAGCGGTCAGGAAACCGAGATCAACGGTCAGGGACCGTTCATCCGCGAGGAGGAGATCCGGGAACTCTTCTCTATCCTCGACAAGCTGAAAGGCGAGGATATCCTGGTAATCTCCGGCAGCATCCCGTCGACCCTGCCGAGCGACATGTACGAACAGATCATGGAACGCCTTTCGCCGAAGGGCATCCGCATCGTCGTTGACGCGACGCGCGACCTGCTGACAAAGGTCCTTCCGTATCATCCGTATCTGATCAAGCCGAACAATCACGAACTCTCCGAGATCTTTTCCGTCGATCTGAGGACCCGGGAAGAGGTCCTTCCGTACGCGAAGAAGATGCAGGAGAGGGGTGCCCGCAACGTTCTGGTCTCGATGGCCGGAGAGGGAGCTGTCCTCCTCGATGAAAACGGACAGTATCACTGCAGTGAAGCCCCGAAGGGGAAACTCGTCAATTCTGTCGGTGCCGGAGATTCCATGGTGGCCGGATTCCTGGCCGGATACCTGGAAACGGAAGACTATGAGAAGGCCTTCCGCATGGGCTTGTGCACCGGATCAGCCAGCGCTTTCTCGGAAGAACTGGCGACAAGAGAGGAAGTGGAAGCGCTTCTCTCCGCATTTGAATAGGGGGCAAACATGCGAATCACTGATTTACTGAAGAAGGAAGCGATCAGACTGAACGCTTCCGCGAAAGACAAGATGGATGCGATCGACCAGCTCGTCGATCTGCATGTCAGAGCCGGCAATGTCATCGACCGGGAAGCCTATAAGGCGGCCATCCTCAAAAGAGAGGAAGAGGGGACGACCGGCATGGGAGACGGGATCGCCATCCCGCATGCCCGTACAGAAGCCGTCCGGGAAGCCGGACTGGCATTCATGAGCCTGCCGGAAGGTGTCGACTTCGCTTCGCTGGACGGCAGTCCCGCGACGACGATCTTCATGATCGCAGCACCGGCTGATTCCAGCAACTTCTACATGGAGGTCCTGAGCCGTCTGGCCACGCTGCTGATGGAACCGGACTTCACCAAGAAGCTTCGGGAGGCAAAGGATCCGGAGGATGTCCTCTTCGCGATCGATGAAGCGGAAGGCTTCAAGCTCGAAGCGGAAGCCCGCAGAGAAGAAGAGAGAAAGCAGACCTCGGATCTGCCGGAAGTCCTGGCGGTCACAGCCTGCCCGACCGGCATCGCCCATACGTATATGGCTGCGGAGAACCTCGAAAAGAAAGCCCGGGAGATGGGAGTCCGTCTCAAGGCCGAGACCCAGGGTTCTGTCGGCGCCAAGAACGTACTGACAAACGAAGAGATACAGGCGGCGAAAGGCATCATCATCGCCGCCGACAAGAATATCGAACTCGCCCGTTTCGCCGGGAAACCGGTCTATGTGACCTCGGTATCCCGCGGCATCAACGAACCGGAGGCCCTCATCAACAAGATCCTGAACAACGAGGCACCGGTCTATGAATCCAGCCGGAAAGTCGAGACGGGAACCGAGGAAAAGGATTCTCTCTGGCATACCTTCTACAAGAACCTGATGAACGGTGTCAGCCACATGCTGCCGTTCGTCGTCGGAGGCGGTATCCTCATCGCCCTCTCGTTCCTGGTCGACAATCAGGCTCTGAATCCTTCCGGCTACGGAAGCAACACGCCTCTGGCGGCCTTCTTCAATACGGTAGGCAGCAGCGCATTCGGTTTCATGCTGCCGATCCTGGCCGGCTATATCGCGATGTCCATCGCCGACCGTCCGGGGCTGGCTGTCGGTTTCGTCGGCGGTGCGCTGGCATCTTCCGGCTACAGTTTCTCCTGGATCTTTGACCGGTCCCTTCCGGTCGTATCCGCGGGTTTCCTGGGTGCTCTTCTGGCCGGCTTTGTGGGCGGCTATGTGACGCTCGCTCTGGAAAAGCTCTGCGAGAAGCTGCCGGATTCCCTGGAAGGACTCAAGCCTGTCCTGATCTATCCGCTCGTCGGGATCCTGCTCATCGGCACGTTCATGTTCCTGGTGAATCCGCTCATGGCTTCGATCAACACGGGCATCACGAATCTTCTCAGTTCCATGGGCACGGCGAATCTCGTCCTGCTGGGCGCGGTCGTCGGCGGCATGATGTCGGTCGATATGGGCGGTCCGGTAAACAAGGCAGCCTATGTCTTTGGAACGGCGATGCTGGGAGGCGGCACGGATGCCGGAAAGATCATCATGGCAGCCGTCATGGTCGGCGGCATGGTCCCGCCGATGGCTGTCGCGCTCTCCACGACGCTGTTTAAAAACAAGTGGACGGAGGAAGAGAGGAAAGCCGGTATCGTCAACTACATCATGGGTCTCTCCTTCATCTCGGAAGGGGCGATCCCGTATGCCGCAGCCGATCCGATCCGCGTCCTTCCTTCCTGCATCCTCGGCTCCGCGCTTGCCGGCGCGCTGTCCGCCGCTGCGGGATGCATGTCTCCGGCACCGCATGGCGGTCTCTGGGTCGTGGCGGTCATCTCCAATCCGGTGATGTATATCGTCGCGCTCCTGGCAGGGTCGCTGCTGGCTGCCGTGCTGATGGCGCTGTTCAAAAAGAAACTTTCATAAGACAGGACCTGCTCATGCAGGTCTTTTTTATAGCGTGTTTACACTGTTCCGTGAGGAACGAACACTACCCGCTATGCGGGTACGTGACAGGTGTTAAACAAAAGTGTCACCTTTCCTTACAATAGAGGTGTTCAGGCTCTATTGGAAGAAAGGAAAGGTGACACTCATATTATATGGCAAAACAGCACAATACTCTGGCACATACCAAGTGGATGTGCAAGTATCACATCGTCTTCATCCCCAAGTACCGCCGCAAGGTGATATACAATTAGCTGAGAAAGGACATATCCGGCTATATCAGCACCCTGTGCAGATATAAGGGAGTGGAGATCATCGAAGGGCACATGATGCCCGACCATGTCCATCTGGTGCTGTCCATTCCGCCCAAGACTTCGGTTTCGAGTTTCATGGGATATCTGAAGGGAAAGTCTTCCCTGATGGTTTTTGAGAACCACGCCAATCTGAAATACAAATTCGGAAACCGGAAGTTCTGGGCGGAAGGCTACTATGTCTCCACAGTCGGTCTCAACGAAGCGACGATCGTCAAATACGTCCAGGATCAGGAAAAGGCTGATATAGCCCTGGACAGACTGAGTACGAAGGAATACGAGGATCCGTTCGGGAAGCCTTCACAGACAAAGCTCCTTTAGGAGCAGACTGCCACAGAGGTAATACGCAATGGAGCCTGAACCCCTTTCGATCAGGCAGCGCCTTGAGACGCAGTGGAGAAGCCCAAGCCTTATAGGCTTAGAGAAAACCACCCGTTATCACGGGTGGTGGTTATGCTTGTTTTCCCTGCGTATATGTCTATTTCTTCTTCCTCCGATAATTGGGGGAAGGCTATGATATAATTGGTGCGGAGGTATTCTCAAATGGATAATTTAGAAAGGCATGCGCTGAACGTCAGACGGAACATCGTCAAGATGGTCTACACGGCGCAAAGCGGTCATCCGGGAGGCTCTCTCGGTGCAGCCGATATTTTAACTTACCTGTATCTGAAGGAGATGGACATCAATAAGGAAAACGTCTCCTCGACGGACAGAGACCGTTTTGTCCTCTCCAAGGGACACAACTCCCCGGGTCTCTATGCCGCTCTGCATGAAGCAGGACTCCTGGACGAAGATCTCATGAGCTTCCGTCAGCTGGGTTCTCCTTTACAGGGACATCCGAATATGCACTATGTCGACGGTGTCGACATGTCCACTGGTTCTTTAGGACAGGGTGTCTCCGTAGCGGTCGGTATGGCACTCGCCAACAAGCTCGACGGCAATGACCACAGAATCTACACGCTGCTGGGCGACGGCGAAAGCCAGGAAGGACTTGTCTGGGAAGCTATGATGGCTGCCGGACACTATCATCTCGACAACCTCGTCGTCATCTTCGACCAGAACGGTTTACAGATCGACGGCGATATCACCAAGGTCATGAATCCTCTCTCCTTAGCGGAGAAGGCAAAGGCCTTCAACTTCCATGTCGTGGAATGCGAAGGAAATGACATGGCTTCTCTGGAGAAGGCTTTCAAGGAAGCCAGAGAGACCAAGGGCATGCCGACATGCATCGTCGCCCACACTGTCAAGGGCAAGGGCGTTTCCTTCATGGAAAACAATCCGGCATGGCATGGTTCCGCTCCGAATGAGGAACAGTACAATCAGGCTATGGAAGAACTGAAGGAGGTCGACTAAGATGGCTGAAGAGACCAGAAATGCGTATGGGAAGAAATTAGCGGAACTCATCGTAAAAGATCCGAAGATCGTCGTCTTTGACGCCGACCTGACCAAATCCACCAAGACCGCAGAAGCCAAAAAGGCCTGCCCGGAAAGACATTTCAATGCCGGTATCGCCGAAGCCAACATGTTAGGTATGGCAGCCGGTATGGCTGCTTCCGGAAAGACAGCATTCGCTTCTTCTTTCGCGATCTTCGCAGCCGGAAGAGCTTTTGAGATCATCCGTAACTCCATCTGCTACCCGAACCTCAACGTCAAGGTCTGTGCGACACACGCCGGCCTGGCAGTCGGTGAAGACGGTGCTTCCCATCAGGCGATCGAAGATGTCGCTCTCATGAGAGCTTTACCGAATATGAAAGTCTTTGTCCCATGCGATCAGTATGAGACAGCGGCTGTCATCGAATACGTCTCCAAGATCGACGGTCCGTGCTATGTCCGTATGGGCAGAGGCAAGGTCGACGATGTCTTCACACCGGAAACGACATTCGATTTCACTAAGGTCAATGTCCTGAAGAAGGGTTCCAAGGTCGTCCTCTTCGCAATGGGACTCATGGTCCAGGAAGCCTTAAAGGCAGCGGAAACGCTGAAGGAAGACGGCATCGACGCTACAGTCGTCAATGTCTCCTGCCTGAAGCCTCTGGATGAGGAAGGTGTCCTTTCTCTCCTCAAGGAACACGAATATGCCTTCACACTGGAAGAGCACAACGTCATCGGCGGTCTCTACTCCGCTGTTGCGGAAGTCAAGGCCAAGACCGATGTCACGACGAAGGTGACGCCGATCGGTGTCAATGATACTTTCGGTGAATCCGGAAAGATGAAGGACGTTCTGAAGAAGTACGGCATGACAGCGGAACACGTTGTCGATGTCGTCAGAGAAACGCTGAAGTAATGACTGAAGCAGCCTTTTTCGGGCTGCTTTTTTATGTAAGGAGAAATTATGACAAGAAAAGTGATCATGGATGTCGATACCGGTTCCGATGACGCGTGTGCGATCATTCTGGCAGCTCTGTCGAAAGAGATCGACCTTCTGGGGGTCGTCGCTGTCAACGGAAACAGACCGCTCAGCGAGACCACGAGAAACACTTTGATGATCGTAGAACTGCTGAAGATGGAAGATAAGATCCCGGTAGTCAAGGGCGCTTCTGCCCCGATGATCAAGGGACTGCTTCCGGGAAGACTGCTGAATGCGCAGACGCCGTCAGTGGCCTATGATGAAGACGGCAATGAGATCTGCTACCATCCGGCGAAGTTCGATCTTCCGGAACCGAAGACAAAGCTCGTAGACAAGAACTTCATCTCCTGGTATATCGATACGATCCTGGGTTCTGAAGAGAAAGTGACTCTGGTCGCTGTCGGACCGCTGACAGACCTGGGTCTTCTGTTCAGGGTAGAACCGAAGGTCTTGGAGAACATCGAAGAGATCGTCATCATGGGCGGCGGACACAATCAGGTCAATACGACATCCGCTGCGGAATTCAATATCTATGCCGATCCGGAAGCTGCCGAGATCGTCATGCAGTCGGGTGCGAAGATCACCATGGTACCGCTGGATGCGACCCATGCGGCCTCTACGTATCTGAGTGAAGTCCAGGCCTACCGCGACATGCACAGCTCTGTAGGAGACATGGTCGCCGACCTTATCGAGATCCGTACCAATGCCTACAACAAGCTCCAGCCGTTATGGGCAAAGGACCTCTGTCCTCTCCATGACGCCCTGGCAGTGGCCTACCTCATCGATCCGAATGTCTTAAAGAATGTCTTATACACCAGAGTCGACGTGGACATCTCCGGAGGCTTCGCAGACGGCCATACCATCGTCGATACCCGCGTCAAACACAACCTGGAGGACAACTGCTACTTCGCCTTAGACGCTGACCGTGATCTCTTCAATAAGATCATGATCGAAAGAGTCGGCTTATTCAAAGATTAAGAAAAGAGGAACGAAAGTTCCTTTTTCTTACGGTGCAGAAACAGGACAAACTGCACGGAATTGACACTTTTCTCGTTTGGTTCCTATAATTTAAGTAGAGTCTGAGGTTTGTGACCCGGCTGAGTCCGGGGCTTATCCTTGAAATATCATCTGTCTGTTTTTCGTTTATCAAAGCATTTTTCAACGGGATATGAAGGTCATCAAAAACATCAACAACAACATCGCACACTGCCTGGATTCCAAGGGAAGGGAAGTCGTTGCCTTCGGCAAGGGGATCGGGTTTTTCAAAGCGAATGAAGAGATCCCGTTAGAGAGGATCAACCGCACCTTCTACAACATCAAGGACACGGATTACGGCATCATCCGCAATATCCCGACTGTCATCATCAATACCGCCATCTACATCATCGACATGGTCTCTGACAGACTGAATGTCACCTATCCTTCCTCCAAAGCCATTTCCCTGGCTGACCACCTGCAGTTCGCGATCGAACGCAAAGACAAGAACATCTATCTGGAACAGCCGATCCTTCAGGATATGCATCAGCTCTATCCGGAAGAGATGCGTCTGGCTGAGGAAGCTCTGAAGATCATCAAAGACATGACCGGGGAGAAGCTGCCGAGGATGGAAGCCGGCACGCTCTGCCTCCATTTCATCGCCGACCGGCTCGAACCGAAGGAAAAGGATCATCTCGATACGGCAGCCATCACAGAGAACTGTACGAAGATCATCGAGAAGGATTTTTCCATCTCGATCGACCGGGAATCCTTCAACTACAGCCGCTTCGTCACCCATCTGGATTATCTGATCCGCAGACTGAGTGAAGACAAACAGATCGAGAGCGAGAATCAGACCATCTTCGATGAACTGAAGAAAGCCTATCCTGATTCCTATATCTGTTCAAACAAGATCGCGGAATATCTGAAGGAGGAACTGAAGAAAGAGATCAATGACGAAGAGGTCCTCTATCTGGTCATCCACATCAACCGCCTGATATCCAGGGTCGAATGATTGTTATTGACAGCGCTTACAATGATTGTTTAGTATAAAAGTAGAAGTTAAGGTTTGTTACTCGAGACTCTTCGAGGCTTATCCTTGGAACAGAAATTGTTTTAAGGTTGGCAGCGAAGAGTTTTTTCTTGAATAAGACATATCATCAAAGGGAGTTCCTATGATCCAGTTAGGCGTATCACTGTATCCTGAACAGGAGTCTATCCGGCAGATCGAAGACTATCTCAGACTGGCAAACAGCTATGGCTTTACCAAGGTCTTTACCAGCCTGTTTTCCGTGGAAGGATCCAAAGAGGAGATCATTTCCTATTTCAAAGGTCTGACTTCCATCGCTCATAAATACGATATGAAGGTCTATGGCGACTGCAACGCCCGGTTCTTCATGGAGATGGGTGCTGCACCTGATGATCTTTCTCTTTTCAAGGAGATGGGTCTCGATGTCCTGAGGCTTGATCTGATGTTCAATGACGAGAGAGATGTTCAGATCGTCAACAATAAGGAAGGTCTCGGTGTACAGCTCAATGCCAGTCTGGTACCGGCTGTGAAAAAGATCATTGAAATGGGCGGCGATAAAGAGAGGATCATCGGTTCCTACAATTTCTATCCTCTGAGAAATACCGGTGCCGGCAGTGAAGATGTCTATGAGGCAAACCGTTTCTTCAGGGAGGAAGGAATAAAGACGCAGATCTTCATCTCGTCGCTGGTGAAAGGATCTCACGGTCCGTGGCCGGTCTCGGATGGACTGCCGACGATCGAGGAAGACAGAGATCTGCCAGTCGGCCTTCAGCTCAGACATGTGCTGGCACTGGGATGCGATGAAGCGATATTCGGCAATGCCTTCGCTTCGGAAGAAGAACTGAAGGAAATAGCCGATACGATGAAACAGATCTATGTCTATGGGGAAGACAGACCGTTTTACTTCCCGGGCATCCGCTCTCAGATCCCGATCGGCGATATCGAAAGGATCCCTCTGACCATAGAACTGGCGGAAGGCGTCTCCGACGTGGAGAAAGAGATCCTCTTTGATTTCACCAAGCACAATTCCAGTGAATACACGCACATCATCATCCGTTCCCGCTGGGGAAGATTCGACTACCGGCCGATCCCGATCGAACCGAGGGAGTGTGACAGAGAATACTTTGAAGAAGGGGATGTCGTGATCATCAACGGGAATGTCCCGCGTTATAAGGGCGAAGTCCACATCGTCAGAAAGAGGATAAGAAACGACGGAAACATGAACTACGTCGGAAAGATCAAGGAAGAAGAGATGTTCTTACTGGATTATCTGAAATACATGGTGAACTTCGGCTTCATTCCGGAATAAGGCTTCAATACCCTGCCATGGGTACTCAAATAATAATAGAAAACAAAGAAAGGGGAAAATATGGCAAAAACTGAAAAGGATTTTAAGCAGATCGCTTCCCGTATCATCGAACTGGTCGGCGGTAAAGACAATATCGCACATGCCGGCCACTGTATGACGAGACTCCGTATCACGACGAAAGACACCAGCCTGGTCAATCTTGATGAGATCAGGAAACTCGGTGTCATCGGTGCACAGATGGTCGGTGACCAGGTACAGGTCATCATCGGCAATGACATCAACGAAGTATACGATGCCTTCGTCAATGCTTCCGGTGTCGTCAGAGAAGCTGCGATCAATGAAAATCTCGATCCGGAACTCACAAAGAAGAAGGGTATCAAAGAAATACTGGGTTCCATCTTCCCGGCGATCGTCGCCTGTGTATTCCCGATCCTTCCGGCACTTCTGGCCTGCGGTCTTTTACAGGCTGTCGTGCTGCTGTTAGTCAACCTGCACGTACTCTCTGCTGATTCGCCGACGGTTGCGACTCTGACATGGGTCTATAACGTCGCCTACTACTTCTTGCCTGTTCTGGTCGGTTATGCGGCATCCAGAAGATTCAATGTCAAAGCGGCCATGGGTATCCTCATGGGTCTCATCCTTGTCTATCCGGATTTCGTAGCTCTGTGCCAGCAGGGTGCCGGCGCCACGATCCCGAATCCGGGCGGCCCGCCGACGATCATTCCTGGTACCGGTAACGCCGGCTTCCTGTTCGGACTGCCGATCTATCCGGCTACCTATTCCAACACGATCATTCCGGTCATCCTGTGTGTCTTCGTGATGGGTTACATCGAGAAGTTCCTAAATAAGATCATTCCGAAGTCCATCCGCTTCGTCTTCGTACCGTTACTGGAACTGCTGATCATGATCCCTCTGGGACTGCTCGTCATGGCTCCTATCGGCGCAAGACTCTCCAGCGCATTCGCCGGTCTGCTGATCGGGCTGTTCAGCTCCCCGTTTGGTAAGATCCTGATCCCGGTCTTCTGTGCCGTCTATCCGTTCATCGTCATCACCGGCATGCATTTCAACCTGATGGCTGTCGGTGTCGCGATCGGCTCCAGATACGGCAAGAACCCGATCAACCATCCTGCCGGCTTCATCTTCCAGTACACCCAGGCTGCCGCCTGTCTGGCTGTCGCCCTCAAGGCGAAGAATGCCGACAGACGCTCCCTGGCTCTCTCCTGCGCCTTCTCTGATGCCGTTCCGGGTATCTCTGAACCGGGTCTTTACGGTATCACCTTCAAGTATAAGAAATCACTGTACGCAGCCATGATCGGTTCCGCTGTCGGCGGTCTGATCTGTGCTCTGCTGAATGTCGGTTCTTATGCGGGCGGTCCGCCGAACATCTTCACGTTCCCGGTATTCATCAACCCGGCACCGGTCCCGAATCAGATGGCTGACCTCCGGAATATCATCATCGCGGTCGTTGTCGCTGCTGTGGTCACCTTCGCCCTCACGATGGTCTTCTACAAGGACGAAGAAGCCGACAAGATCGACGCTCAGGGATAATCGTTGATGTCAAGATTTCCTGATAACTTTCTCTGGGGCGGTGCGACCAGTGCCGCCCAGATAGAGGGAGGAAGATGCTCAGACGGAAAAGGTCTCTGCCACCTCGATTACGTCTACTACCGCGGTCCGAAGATCCCGTGCAATTTCATGCTGAAGAGGGATTATG
This sequence comes from Erysipelotrichaceae bacterium, assembly GCA_017419065.1. Lineage (GTDB taxonomy): Bacteria > Bacillota_I > Bacilli_A > Erysipelotrichales > Erysipelotrichaceae > Colivicinus. Next base: position 14,292 of record JAFOMB010000070.1, read on the forward strand.
AAAGAGCCAAGGCGGAAGAAGCGACCCTGAACTTCCCGAACCGGAGAGGGATCGACTTCTATCATCACTACAAGGAAGACATCGCCTTACTGGCAGAGATGGGCTTCAAGGTGTTCCGCATGTCCATATCCTGGACAAGACTCTTCCCGACAGGTCTGGAAGAAACACCGGATCCAAAGGGAGTTGAATTCTATCACAACGTCTTCCGGGAACTCCATAAATACGGCATCGAACCATTGGTCACGATGATCCACTATGAACTGCCGATCGTCTTCGTTGAGAAGTATGACGGCTGGGCCTCTCCGGAAGTCATTCCGCACTGTGTCCGCTATCTGAAGTTCCTCATCGATGAATACAAGGATGAAGTCACCTACTGGCTGACCTTCAATGAGATCAACATGGTCACTGCTGTGCCGTGGCTCGGCGGCGGTATCCTCTTGGACAGATATGATGACTTTGAGATCCCGAAAGGCTTCCGTCCTTTCGGTGTTCTGCCGGAAGACATGGCGAAAAGATGGGACAATGCCTCCCATCAGGCCCTGCATCATCAGTTCATCGCCAGTGCCATGGTCGTGAAGTATGCTCATGAGACAGCTCCGCAGTGCAAGATGGGCAACATGTTCAACCTCCATCACCTCTATCCGGAAACCCCGTCTCCGGAAGATGCCTACCGGGCACATGAAGAGAGCGAATACAACATGTTCTTCTGCGACGTCATGGCGAAGGGATATTATCCGAAGTGGATGCTGTCGTATTACCGGAAGCATCATATCGATATCCAGTGGTATGAAGGTTATGAAGAGATCCTGAAAGAGGGAACGATCGACTTCATCTCGCTGAGCTATTATCTCTCTTCTGTCGTCACCGCCGATCCGGCCAGACAGGAGAGGATAGGGAACTTCATGCGCATGCTCCACAATCCGTATATCGAGACCAGCGACTTCGGCTGGCAGGTCGATCCGACAGCGCTCCGCATCTCGCTCAATGACCTCCGGGACCGTTTCAATCTCCCGATCTTCATCGCGGAGAACGGTCTGGGTGCTTTTGAAAGTCTCGGAGAAGACAAGACGGTCCATGATGATTACCGGATCGCCTATCTCAGAAGACACATCGAAGCCCTCGCAGACGCGATCGAAGACGGTGTCGACGTCTTCGGCTATACGATGTGGGGATGCATCGACCTGGTATCCTGTTCCCTGGTATCCATGTCCAAACGCTATGGCTTTGTCTATGTCGATGCGGATGATGAGGGAAACGGGACCTACAACAGATATAAGAAAGACTCCTTCACCTGGTATAAAAAGGTCATTGCCACCAACGGCGAAGACCTGGATTAGCCCCTGGTCTGTACAGGGATCTGGCCCCTGTACATTTCAAAGCCATCTGTCCCCTAAGCAGATGGCTTTTCTTCCCTGAGTCTGTCTTTATAATGGAAGAGTCTAAAGGAGGATCGTATGAAAAAGATCATCGCTGTCAACGCCGGTCCGAGACTGGGCTGGAATACCGATACCCTCATCAAAGAGGCCTGCCGGGGTGCAGAAGAAGAAGGAGCTGTCGTAGAACGCTATGACCTCTTCCGACTGGATAAGTATACCGGCTGTGTATCCTGCTTCGGCTGCAAGAAAGAAGACCATAAGGGACACTGTGTCGTCCGTGACGGCCTGACACCGGTGCTGGATGCGATAAGGGAAGCGGACGGTCTCATCATCGGCTCTCCGAATTACCTCTCTGATCTCACAGCTTCCTTCCATGCCTTATATGAAAGACTCATTTTCCAGAATCTGACCTATAACCGGGAGAATCCCTGCTGCAATACCCATCCTCTTCCGATCCTGCTGATCATGACCTCCAATGCCCCGGATACCATGTATCTCGATCTGCTGAAGGGCTATCAGAATAC
>JAFOMB010000071.1 GCA_017419065.1 Erysipelotrichaceae bacterium
AAGGTCGATATCATGGATGAAGAAGGCACGGTAGATCTGCCGGTCAAGGGTGGCAAGTGGTTCGATCACATGACACACGGCTCCCATATGACAGACTATGATTCCATGTTTGTCCTGACTCACTTCAAGGGCCATACCATGGGCGGCTTCGGCGGTTCCAACAAGAACATCGGTATCGGCTGTGCCGACGGCCGTATCGGCAAGGGCATGATCCATGCGAAGAACGGCAATGACTGGGGTGTCTGCGAAGAAGAACTGATGGAGAAGATCTCCGAGTCCACCAAGGCCACGATCGACTTCTTCGGCAAGAACATCTGCTATGTCAACGTCATGAGAAACATGTCGGTATCCTGCGACTGCGAAGGCGTCGCTGCGGAACCGGTCGTGACGCCGAATGTCGGAATCCTGGCTTCTTTGGATATCTGCGCGATCGATACTGCCTGTGTCGACCTCATCTACGCGATGTGCGAGGAAGACCACAAAGCCTTAGTCGAAAGGATCGAGACGAGACACGGCCACCGTCAGCTCTCCTACATGAAGGAGCTCGGCATGGGCAACTCCCGCTACATCCTGATCGACCTGGACAATGATGAAGTGCGCATCACACCGAAGGAAGCTGTCAAAGACGTCAAGCCTTTCAAGAGAATCACTCTGTAATGGAGACCTTAAAGGAACTATACAAGATCGGAAGAGGACCCAGCAGTTCTCACACACTGGCGCCTGAAAGAGCGTGCCGTTTGTTTGTGGAAAAGGAAGGTCCTTTTCCTTACTATCAGGTCTCGCTCTACGGTTCCCTCTCTTTGACAGGGAAGGGACATGAGACCGACCGCATCATCAAAGAGACTCTGGGATCGCCCTGCGATGTCTCATTCGAGCAGGACTGGGAGGAAGACTTCCCAAACGGTTTCCGCCTGAGCGGTCTGGATGAAGAAAAGAGAGTCCGGAAGACCTGGACCGTCTTCTCCTTAGGTGGCGGCAGTATCCAGGTGAAGGAATATCCGATCGAAAAGGAAGAAGTCTATGAGGAATCCTCCTTTCAGGAGATCCTGGAGACCTTAAAGAAAGAGAATACCGACCTGATCAGCTACATCTATTCCAGAGACCCTGGATTAAAAGAATACCTGTGCACGATCGTCGAAGCGATGAGTGTCTGCGTAAAAACAGGCTTATCTAAGGAGGGTATCCTTCCGGGAAGACTGAAGATCAGCCGGAAGGCGAAGATGCTGAATGAGAGGGCAGGGGATGAAAAGAGGCTGAAGCTGATGGCCTATGCCTATGCGGCCTGTGAGGAGAACGCCGATCACGGCACCTGTGTGACGGCACCGACCTTGGGATCCTGCGGCGTCCTCGCCTCTATGATCCACTATCTCTATGAAGACCGGCATATCTCCAAAGAAAGACTGGCGGATGGTTTAGCTGTCGGAGGGATCTTCGGGGATCTCATCAAGCAGAACGCGACGCTCTCGGGAGCGGTAGGAGGCTGTCAGGCGGAAGTCGGTGCAGCCGTCTCCATGGCGGCTGCTGCCTATGCCTATCTGGAAGGTCTCTCGATCTATGAGATCGAATACGCGGCGGAGATCGGGATGGAACATCATCTGGGTCTGACCTGTGATCCGGTCATGGGCTACGTCCAGATACCGTGCATTGAAAGAAACGCGGTCGCTGTCTTACGGGCGATAGACGCGGTAACGCTCTCCAGGGCCATGTCTGATGCCGGAGGTCATATGATCTCCTTCGACATGGTGGTCAAGACGATGAATGAAACTGGCAAGAAGATCCCGATCGAATTCCGGGAGACGAGTACCGGAGGACTGGCCCGGGAATACCTGGAAAAGGAAGATCAGGAGATTCATGATAGAATGAAAGAAGAGAAGAAAGAAGGATCATCCATATGAAAGCTTGGGAAAAGGAATTGGAAGTCTTACGGGCCGGTGTCCCGTGCTATGAAGAAGATGACAATGAGACGATCTGGGAAGAAGATGCCGGAGGACCGGAACAGGCGCATGATGCCCTGACGAGGATGTACTGGCATTCTCAGGTACCGGGATCCAGAGCCCATGAATCGATCTGTACAGCCTCGATCCAGGCGATCGAAAACAGAGGCTATATCGTTGATAAGGGAATGGAACTCATCGAAGAAGGCATGAAGATCTATGAGGAAGGCGACATCGTCAAGCTCCACCGCATCACGCAGGATGTCTTCAATGCCGTCTATCATGCCAGAAAAAACAACGAAGATCCATACTGGAACCAGACTTTCTATGAGACATTCAGAGATCTGGAAGCGGCCGTGGAATATCCGGAAGCAGTCGATATCCCGATCGATGAAGAATACGAAAAGAAGACCTATGCCGGCTGGCTCTCTCAGATCATAGGCGGTGCCTATGGTACCTGCATCGAAGGCTATACCGGCGAGGCCATCAAGAAGAGATACGGGGAAGTCGACCGCTATATCCGCAAGCCGAATACCTACAACGACGATATCACCTATGAGATCGCGTTACTGTTTGCGTATGAGATGTATGGAAAGAATACGAGTGCCAAGGACATCGCCAGAGAATGGGTGGCCAGAGTCCCGATGGGATGGAGTGCCGAAGATTTCGCCCTGCGCAATCTGAAGGCCGGTATCCTGCCGCCTTTATCCGGTTCCTTCCACAATCCGTTCAACGAGTGGATCGGTGCCCAGATGAGAGGAGTGGTCCTCGGACAGATCTATCCGGGCGATGTGAAGTCTGCCGCCAGAGCGGCCTTCATGGACGCTTCGATCTCCCATGAACACAACGGTATCCTCGGAGAAGTCTTCAATGCGATGATGACCGCGATGGCCTACTATGAAAGCGACATCCGGAAGATCGTGAAGACCTGTATCGATCTCATCCCGGCTGACAGCGAATACGGTTCCGTCATCCGCTTTGCATATGAACAGTGTCTGATGCACGAAGACTACTATTCCGCCTGGTTACCATGCGAGGAGAAATACAAGAAGTACAACTGGATCCACGCCTATCCGAATGCGGCAGCGGAGATCGTCGCCTTATACTTCGGAGAAGGGGACTTCGTCAAGACCCTGACGTATTGCGGAGGCTGCGGCCAGGACGTCGACTGCAACGCCGCGCAGATCCTGACCATCATCGGCATCATCAATGGTATGGAGGGTATCCCGGAATACTGGAGAGCGCCGTTCGGCGATGACCTCGATACCTATGTCAGAGGCTACAAAAAAGCCAAGATCAGCGATCTCACTAAGCTGACAGCGAGAGTCGCGCAGTTACTGAAATAAAAGAAAACGGAGGACGGTGTCCTCCGTTATTCGTACTGTCTGGCGAATGCTTCAAGTTCCTCTTTCGTGCAGAGGGCTCCGAGTGCTCCTTCATAGAGGCATTTATGGGCTCCCGCGTAAGAGGCCATCTTCAGGGATTCCTGTAAGGAGGAACCGCTCAGATGCCAGGTGAGGAAGGCGGCAGCAAAGGAATCGCCGGCCCCTGTCGAATCAATGACTTCCGGGATCTTCACGGCCTCTTCGTGGATGCTTCCTCCCGGATAGTAGCAGGTACTGCCTCTTGAACCGTCGGTGACGCAGATGGTCTTTACTCCGTTTCGAAGGAGATAGTCCTTTCCCTCTTCCCCGGCTGCTTCGCTGACTCTCTGATATGACTGCTTATTGAGGAAGACATGGTCTGCCAGGGCCAGTGTTTTGACTTCATCGGGATCCTGATACTGACTGGAGCCGTCCAGTGCCAGCAGGGCCCCGTTTTTCTTTGCGTCGAGGATAGGCTTTATGTCCTTTCCGAAGGATTCATAGAGAACGTGTACCAGGGAATAGATGACCCCGGAGTGATTCAGAAAAGAGGATATCTTTCCGTCATCCATGTCATAGAGAGGATGTTTCTGCGGGATGACATAGATGCACTTCTCCTTGCCGATCGTCATGATCAGGCAGCGTCCGTTCTCGACGTCTTTTCCATAACGGAGATAGGAAGTATCCAGGCCGTTCTCCTTCATCGTCCTGACGAGAAGGTCGCTTCCCGGATCATCTTCCCGGAGATAGTCGAGGACCTTGACATCCATCCCGAAGTTGGCGGCGATGATCCCGGTGTTGAGGATGCAGCCGCCGACTTTCTCTCCAAGAGGGAAGGCCATTCCGGCATCGCCTTCCTGTAAGAAGGATTCGACTTTGTAGTAGGTGTCGATATCGCTTCCGGCGATGATCGTCATATAGCCGTTCATTGAGAGACCCTCTTAAGACCTTCCGCAATCTTTTCGAGGTCGAAGCCGTTGGCTTCTTCAATGACTTTCTTGAAGTGCGGCGGGAAGACTTCGTCACCTTTGAGGGTACCGATGATGGAACCGGTGATCGTGGCGATCGTATCGGTATCATTGCCGATGTTGACAGCCGCGATGATGGCCTTCATCGCATCCCCGTTTGAAGCTTTTAAGAGACCGAAGGCACATGGGACGGCTTCCGCGGCCGAAAGACCGCTGCCGATGATATCGGTGAGTTCCTTCATGCATCCCCGCATGTCGTCCTTATAGGTCTCGGCGATGGATAAAGCCAGTTCCATGCGCTTGTAGACGCTTGGGGTGGCGAGTTTTCTTCCGTATTTCTCTCCCTCTTGTGCACCATAGAGGCCGGCATCGATGACACTGTCGAGATCGGCATCCTCTTTGAGTGCTTCCGCGATGGCTGCCGAGACAGCGCAGGCAGCGGAGAGGGAGGTGGCATTATCATGAGTAGGCAGGCAGATCGTAACGGCATTCCGGATAGCCTTTTCTATATCGCCTCCGGAGACGAGCCCTGCCGGAGAGATCTTCATGGCGGAGCCGTTGGAACCCTTGGAGTTATCGACGCTTAAGAAGTCATAGGCGCCGGTAATGTTGTTTCCCTTGAGTTTTTCTACAGCCCGTACTGTCGTCGGACCGGCCATTTTGTAGTATTTAGATCCAGACCAGTTCAGCAGGGCATCTTTCGCCGTGTCTTCATCGACTGTTCCTCCATGGGCTATGATCGCTTCCGCGGTATAGTAGGCAAGCGAGAAGTCATCCGTGACAGAACCCTTCGGGAAGCCGGCGGCGAAGACATCTTCCGGGATCTCCTGAAAGTCTTCGACGAGTCCTCCGAAGTATTCGATGATCTGTTCGGTGTTTCTTGTTTCGGTGGCGGCGCCCAAGGCGTCACCGATGGCAGCCCCCAGAAGACCGCCCAGTATCTTGTGATCCATATAGCAATCCCTTCTTTCAATGCCATTATAGCATCCTGCTTTTTCACTTTAGTTAGATGTTGTAAACGCTACCGAAACAGTTTAAAATATAGATATGGTACTTAAATAGGAGGAAAATAATGAAAAAATTTTTAAGTATTCTGCTTGTCCTCTTATTAGCTGTCGGCTTAGTTGCCTGCGGCGGTAAGAAGGAAGAAGGCGGTGAAACTCCGGTTACACCTGATCAGCCGGAACAGCCTGCTGAAAAGATCAAAGTTGCATACTGCATCAATGGTACGACCGGTGACAAGTCCTTCTTCGATTCCGGTACTGAAGGTATGCAGTGGATCAACAGAGACTTCGGTGACAAAGTCGAAGCTACGACCATCGAATTCACTTATGATGACACTACTTGGAGATCTCAGCTGGAAAATGCATTCATGTCTGAAGAATACGACATCATCATCGTCGGTACTTATGACATGTTAGGCATGACTGTTGAACTGACAGAAGAATACCCGGATCAGAAGGTCTGGTTCTACGATGAACAGTGGGACTTCGACGCTAATCCGAGAGACAACGTCATCTCCTTACTCTTCAAGCAGAACGAAGGTTCCTACGTCGTCGGCTACATGGCTGCTATGGCTTCCCAGAACAAGCATGTCGAATTCCTCGGCGGTATGTCCAACACAGTTCTGTTAGACTTCTACGAGGGCTTCAAGCAGGGTGCTGAAGCTTACGATCCTGAATGCAAGGTCGAGCTCGACTGGATGAACTCCTTCTCCGATCCTTCCACTGGTAAGGACAGAGCTGAAGCTGCTTACTCTCAGGGTGTCGATGTTGTCTTCGCTTGCGGCGGTTCTGCAGGTTTAGGTGCATTCGAAGCTGCTCTCGAATATGACAATGTCTACGTTGTCGGTGTCGATGGTGACCAGGGCGCTATGTGGGAAGCACAGGGCGATACTGAAAAGGCTGCCAAGACTATCACTTCTATGACAAAGAACGTCAACCAGGGCTTCTATGACACAATGAAGGCTGAACTCGACGGTACTCTCAAGTATGGTCAGAACTACAGACTCGGTGTCAACGGCGGTTATGTCGGCGCTGCTGTCACTTCCGCTACTCACGCTGTCTTCACTGACGAACAGTTAGCAGAAGTCGAAAAGATCAAAGCCGGAATCGCTGACGGTTCCATCACTGTCAACTCTGCTTTCTAATCAATAGAAACAGCTAACACCTAAGAAGGTACTAAAACTGCCTCTGGTCTAGTACCAGAGGCAGTTTTATTGTAAAGAGGGGATTACACTTTATGGAAAACTATCTCGTAATGGAGAATGTTACCAAGATCTACAACAATGGTATCATCGCCAACGACAAAGTTAACTTTTCCGCCAGAAAAGGAGAGATCCACGCCATATGCGGCGAAAACGGCGCCGGGAAAACCACTTTGATGAAGATGCTGTTCGGTATCGAACAGCCGGATGAAGGAAGAATCATCATCAAAGGGGAAGAGATGCATCTCAATTCTCCGACAGACGCCATCAAAGCCGGTATCGGTATGGTCCACCAGCATTTCATGCAGGTACCGACTCTCACCGTTGCGGAAAACGTCACCTTAGGTATCGAACCGACCAAGGGTCTCGTCTTCGATCAGGAAAAAGCGATCCAGATGACGATCGACTGCTGTGAAAAGTACGGTTTCGATATCAACCCGAGAGCGCACATTCAGGACCTCTCCGTTGGTGTCAAACAGAAAGTAGAGATCGTCAAGGCTCTGGTCAAGGGCTGTGAGATCCTCATTCTCGATGAACCGACAGCTGTCCTTACGCCTCAGGAAACCAGAGAGCTCTTCGTTCAGCTGAAGAATCTGCGTGATTCCGGCTGTACGATCATCTTCATTTCGCACAAACTGAATGAAGTCAAGGAACTCTGCGACCGTGTCACTGTCATCAAGAAGGGAAAGACCATCGGCGTCTGGAACATCAAAGACGTCACGGAAGCGGATATCTCCAGATATATGGTCGGTGTCGACGTCGACCTCGATATCCCGAAGAAACCGGCAGAACCGGGTGAGAACGTTCTGGTCGTCAAAGACCTGACGGTATATAACGAAGCCGGTAAGAAGAAAGTCGATGATATTTCCTTCTCAGTCAGAAAGGGAGAGATCATCGGTATCGCCGGTGTTGAAGGCAACGGTCAGAGAGAACTGATCGATGTCATCTCCGGTCTGGCGAAGTACAACTACGGCAGCATCAAGCTCATGGGCAAGGAAGTCAAGGATCTCGATATCCAGGGTCTCCGTACAGCCGGTATGGTCCACATTCCGGAAGACAGAAACCTCTATGGTTGTGCCCGTTCCATGAGTATCCGTGACAACATGATCGCTGATAAGATCGCTCAGCCGAAGTACAACAACGGTTTATTCATCAATGAGAAAGCGATTAAGGAAGATACTGACAAGTGGGTCAAGGAATACCTTGTCCTCTGTGACAGTGCTGATCAGCTTGTAGGCATGCTGTCAGGCGGTAACGTACAGAAGGTCGTCGTCGCCAGAGAGTTTACCAGCTATTCCGAACTTGTCATCTGTGACCAGCCGACCCGTGGTATCGACGTCGGTGCAGCGGAATTTGTCCGTGAACGTATGGTCCAGATGAGAGACTCCGGCAAGGCTATCCTTCTCATCTCGGCCGACCTGGCAGAGATCATGAGCCTTTCCGATGCGCTCATCGTCATGCACGGCGGTAAGATCAACGGATACTTCCCTGATGTCAAGAAGCTGACAGAAGATGACCTCGGCTACTACATGCTGGGTGTCAAGCATATGAGCGAAGAAGAAATCAGAGGTGCTTTACATGAGTGAGAAGAAAGTGAAAAAAGGCCTTTTCAGCAAGATGGACGTTGAAGCCCGTTTCGGTATGATGCGTATGGCTGTCGCCATCGCTATCGGTCTGGGACTGGCTGTCGTACTCATCCTGATCGGTGCCGAAAATCCTGTAGAATCCCTGAAATACTTCTTCCTGGGTCCTCTGCAGATCTTCAATCCGAACTGCGCAAGAGGTCTCGCATGGAATTACTTTGACTACTGGATCCAGAATATGATCCCGCTGTTATTTACCGGTACAGCGGTCAGTATCATGTTCTCGGGCAACAAGTTCAACCTCGGTCTGGAAGGCGCCATCATGTGCGGCGGCCTCGCCTGCGGCTGGGTATGCTGTCTCCTGGACGGCGATATCGAAGCAGCCGGTGCGAACCCGATCCTCTGCGCGATCTGCGGTCTTCTGGTATCCGTTGTCGTCGGCGCGATCTGGACATCCATCCCGGCTCTCTTAGAGAAGAAGTGGGGCGCTTCGATCATGGTCACATCGCTGATGCTGAACTACATCGCCCTCTACATCTCCCAGTACTGCCTCTTCTCCACAAGACTCCGTGATACCCGTACTTCGAAGTATTCCTGGCAATGGACAGAAGATGTCGTTCTGACCTTCCGCCGTTTCATGGGAACGAAGTTCACACTGAGACTTGGTCTGTTTATCGCCATCCTGGTCGTTCTTGCCGGATGGGCATTCCTGTTCAAGACGAAATGGGGATTCAAGATCCGTCAGATCGGACAGAATCCGAGCTTCGCAAAATATGTCGGTGTCAGCGTCGTAACGATGGGTGTCATCGTTCAGCTGATCGGCGGTGCCATCGCAGGTCTCTGCGGTGCGACTGTCATCCTCGGCAACTACAACTACTACTACGGTATTGAACTGACCGGTTATGGATGGGATGGTGTCACCATGGCCATCTTCGCCGGAAACAATCCGAAGAAACTGTTCCTGTCTACAGCCTTCATCGCCTATATCAGAGCCGGTGCTCTGATCATGTCGACGCAGCCGGGCGGCCCGATCAACGAACTGACAAAGATCGTGGAAGGCGTCATCGTCCTGTTCCTGCTGGCTGAACAGTTCCTGTCTAAGACACACCGTAAGATGATCATTGAGGAGGCCAAGAGAAAACAGGCACTCAAGCCGGTCACCGGAGAGGAGGCAGCTGAATAATGAGCGTTATTACAGAAATCTTCAATACCATCTCCCGTGTCATCGTCTTCCCGTCCTTCTACTACATGATCATCCAGTCTGCTGCCCCGATCCTTCTGGCTGCCCTGGCCTGTGCTGTCGCTATGAAAGCTGACGCCACCAACATGGGTATCGAAGGTATCATGACCGTAACTTCCCTGGTCTGTGTTCTCGTTTCCAGTGCTGTAGGCGGCGCTGCCAACGGCGGACCGTGGGTAGGCTTACTTGTCGCCATCGTCGTCGGCGGTCTCCTGGGTTTTGCGGTATCTGTCTTCGCCTTCCGGTTGAAGATCGATATCATCCTCGTCGGTATCGCCATGAACCTGATCGGTACAGGCGCTTCCGTCTTCCTGATGTACATCATCACCGGAGACAGAACGACGACGACATCCTTACAGTCCGGAACTCTTCCGAGAATCGATATCCCTCTCCTGAAGGACATCCCGTTCATCGGCGAGATCCTCTCCGGCCACTACATCCTGACTTATCTCACGTATATCCTGGTATTCGTCATGTCATTCTTCCTGTTCAAGACGAAACTCGGTCTGCGTATCCGTGCAGTAGGTGAGAACTCGGATGCAGCGGAATCTGTCGGTATCTCCTCCCTGAAGATCAAGACGATCGCTCTGATCCTCTCGGGTATCCTGGGCGGTGTTGCCGGTGCCTTCATGTCGGAGTGCTACCTGGCATACTTCTCCAGCGGTCTGATCGCCGGCAGAGGCTTCGTCGGTCTGGCTGCCTGCAACATGGGTTCCGGTAATCCGGGTATCATTGCCCTGTGCTGTCTGGCATTCGGTATCTTCTATGCCTTCTCGAACTTCGCTTCCCTGTCCAACCTGTCGATCTACGCACTGAGCTCCCTGCCGTATATCGTCGTTATCATCGGCGTCATCATCTACTCCGTGTATATGCGCAACAAGGAACTCAAGAGACTGCAGGGTCTGGAAAGCGAAGAAAAGTCCGATCAGGGCCACGTGAACTGATTTTCCAGAAATCCCTATCTGAACGAAAGATCCGGTGTATTCCGGATCTTTTTTCTTTCTCTTTAAGACCCGGGGAGAAGACAGGGACACGGTGATATAATGGATTCAAACAGGTAGGAAAGGATCATTATGACAGAGAAAAAAATACCGGTCATTCTGGACGGCGATCCGGGACATGACGATGCGATAGCCTGGGTCGTCGCAGCTTCTGATCCGCGCTTCGACATCCGTGCGATCACGACCGTCGCCGGGAATCAGACGCTTGCGAAAGTGACATATAACGCCAGAAGGATCGCCACACTGCTGAAGCTGGATTGCGAAGTCGCAGCCGGCAGAGAAGTACCGATGTGTGCCGACCTCATCATCGCTCCGAATTATCACGGGGAATCCGGACTGGACGGTCCGAGACTTCCGGAACCGAAAATGCCGGAAAGTGAATTATCCGCTGTCGAACTGATGGCGAAAGTACTGAGAGAATCCGAAGAAAAGGTCGTCATCATCGCGACCGGACCGCAGACCAATGTGGGAGCTCTTCTCGTTTCCCATCCGGAACTCAAGGAAAAGATCGCCCTGATCTCTACGATGGGAGGAGGACTCCGAAACGGCAACTGGACGACATCGGCCGAGTTCAACATCCTCGTCGATCCGGAGTCAGCCTATATCGAATATCATTCCGGTGCCCCGCTTCAGATGTGCGGACTGGATGTGACGGAGAAGGCCCAGATCTTCCCGGAAGAATGGGAAAAGATCCGTGCCATCGGCAATCCTGTCGCCAGAACGGTCGCGGAATGGCTCGACTTCTTCTTCATCCATCTGAAAGAACTCGGATGGGAAGGCGCGACGCTCCATGACCCGTGTGCCGTATTGTCTCTGATCTATCCGGAAGTCTTTGATATCCGCGACTACTATGTCGATATCGACCTCTGCGGAAGATATACCAGAGGGGCAACGGTCCCGGATTATACCGGTGTCAGCGGACAGAAACCGAACTGCAAAGCCGTTATGGGCCTGGACAGAGAGAGATTTGTGGAGATCCTGGCAGAATGCTGCCGGAAGTTTGACGGATGGGAGGAATTCTGATGAAGAGACCGGTATGGATCGATACCGACTGCGGTGTCGA
>JAFOMB010000072.1 GCA_017419065.1 Erysipelotrichaceae bacterium
CCGATGCTTCTGAAGTCAGAGCTCATCAGCATCTTCTTCGCCTTCTTCCTGATCTTCTTCCTCTCGCCTGTCCTGATGAAGATCGCCTTTAAACGGAAGTAAAGAAAAAAGCCTCTATAGAGGCTTTTCTTACGCGTTGTCCTTCTTGTCTCTCCAGTCGGCATAGGCCTTGAGTTCCGGTCCGCAGACCTTTAAGGCGACAGCGGCGACAGCGATGTCATCCAACTGTCCGACTAACGGGAGATTATCCGGGATGATGTCCTTTTTCTTGACTAAATAGAGGAAGGAAGCGACTAATGAAGCAACGACCTTCGGGGATACTTCCGTGTATTCCTGCGTGATATAGCTCTTGACCATGGAGATCATGAGCGGAACGTCTGCCAGTGTCGTACCGACTGTCGGAACGCTCTTGAGTTTTTCTTCGACTTCTTCCAGAAGGGCATCTACTTTCGGAGTGTCCTTGAGAAGATCCTGTGCTTTTCCGATACCGCCTTCCAGCAGTTCTTTTGCCTTATCGAGGCTGAATGATTCCATATAATGAACCTCCTTGACTCTATTATATGATAAAAAGAAAAAGCTCTTACGAGCTTTTGTTTCTTAGTTCATGCCTGCAAGAGCTTTAGCCAGACGAGCTTTTTGCCTTGCAACATAGTTTTTATGTTTGATATGGCTGGTTGCAGCTTTGTCCAGAAGTGAGTTTGCATCATTGAAAGCCAGCACAGCAGCTTCTTTGTCGTTTGCTTCGACAGCTTTGAAGACTTTCTTGATGGCGGTCTTCAGACGGCTTCTTTCGGAAGTGTTCTGAAGGTTCTTCTTGACATTTGTTAAAGCTCTCTTCTTTTGAGACTTGATATTTGCCATGTATCCTCCTTACTCAATCGCTTTATTATTCTACCAAACAGGTCTGAAAAATGCAATAATAAATAATATCAGTGAAAGAAGGGGAAACACATGGGAGAGAAGATCGTATTCATGGGGACACCGGAATTTGCCGCGACGGTCCTGAAAGAACTGCTGGACCACGGTTATGATATCATGGCTGTCGTCACACAGGAAGACAAGAAGACCGGCAGAAAGCAGATCCTGACACCGCCGCCGGTAAAGCAGGTGGCTTTGGAACATGGGATCCCGGTCTATCAGCCTCACCGTATCCGCAAGGAATTTGAAGAGATCGTCTCCCTGAAACCGGACCTCATCGTGACAGCGGCCTATGGACAGATCGTTCCGAAGGAAGTGCTTGAGGCTCCAAGACTCGGCTGCATCAACACCCATGCCTCTCTGCTTCCGAAGTACCGGGGTGCCGCTCCGATACAGCGGGCCATCATGAACGGGGAAGAGGTCACCGGCATGAGCATCATGTATATGAACGAGAAGATGGATGAAGGGGATATCCTCTATCAGAAAGAGATGAAGATCGAAGAAGAGGATACGAACAGCACGGTCTTTGAAAAGATGGCGGTCCTGGCCTCGGAGATGCTGCTGGAGATCCTGCCGAAGATCTTCGCGGGCGATGTTTATCCTATGAAGCAGGACCATGAACAGGCGACCTATGCGCCGATGCTGGACAAGAAAGAGGAATTCATCCGCTTTGATCAGGATATAAAGAAAGTCTATGACCACATACGTGGCCTGCTCGATAATCCGGGCGCCTATGGTCTTTTAGAGGGAAAGAAATACAAGTTCCTGAAGGTCGGCTACGAAAGAAGAGAAGGGTGCGAGCCTTCTGTCTTCAAGGGGCTGGAAAAGAACTATCTGCGCATCGATGCGGAAAACGGCTTTCTGAAGGTTTATCAGATCAAGCCGGAAGGCAAGAACGGCATGGACGCGAAGTCCTTCTATAACGGAAACGGAAAGAATCTCGTTTCGAAGAGATTCGAAGAGAATATGGTAGAATTGTAGGGTATGGATAGAGATAAGATCAGGAATTTTTCGATCATCGCGCATATCGATCACGGCAAGTCGACACTGGCTGACCGCATCCTGGAACTGACAGAGACCGTCTCCAAAAGAGAGATGGAAGATCAGATCCTGGATTCTCTTGACCTTGAAAGGGAGAGAGGCATCACGATCAAGCTCAATGTCGTCCAGCTGAAATATCACGCGAAAGACGGGGAAGACTACATCTTCCATCTGATCGACACGCCGGGGCATGTCGACTTTTCCTATGAAGTCTCCCGCTCCCTGGCTGCCTGTGACGGGGCTCTCTTAGTTGTGGATGCCTCGCAGGGCATCGAAGCCCAGACACTGGCCAATACCTACTTAGCCTTAGACAACGAACTGGAGATCCTTCCGGTCATCAATAAGATCGATCTGCCGAGCGCCGACATCGAAGGCACGAAAAAGGAGATCGAAGACATCATCGGTCTGGATTGCGAGAATGCGCCGTGCATCTCCGCCAAGTCCGGACTGGGTGTCGAAGATGTCCTGGAGGGCATCGTGAAATACCTCCCGGCACCGAAAGGGGATAAGAACGCCCCTTTGAAGGCCCTGGTCTTTGACTCCTATTACGATTCCTACCGCGGTGTCGTCGTCTTCATCTGTCTCAAGGAAGGCAGTGTAAAAATCGGAGACAGGATCCGCTTCATGGAAGCCGGCAAGGTCTATGAAGTCACGGAGCTGGGTGTCAAGACACCGAATGAAGTCAAGAGGGACAGACTGGAAGCCGGGGAAGTCGGCTATCTCTGCGCCTCCATCAAATCGATACAGGAGGTCTTCGTCGGCGATACGCTGACCAGCGATGAAAACCCATGTGAAGAAGCTCTTCCGGGTTACCGCAAGATGAATCCGATGGTCTACTGCGGCATGTATCCGACAGACAACGCGAAATACAACGATCTGCGTGATGCGTTAGAGAAGCTGCAGCTCAACGATTCCTCTTTGACCTTTGAGGCGGAATCTTCCAAAGCCCTTGGCTTCGGCTTCCGTCTAGGCTTCCTGGGACTGCTCCATATGGAGGTCGTCCAGGAGAGACTGGAGAGGGAATACGGACTCAATCTCATCGCGACAGCGCCGTCTGTCATCTATAAGATCCATCTCACCGACGGTTCCGAGATCTATATCGACAACCCGTCTTTGATGCCGGATGCCACCAAGATCGACTTCATCGAAGAGCCGTATGTCAAGGCGGACATCATGGTCCCGAATGAATATATCGGGGCTGTCATGGAACTCTCCCAGAACAAGCGCGGTGTCTATAAGGACATGGTGTATCTCGATGATCACCGCAATCAGCTCATCTACGAGATGCCTCTTTCCGAGATCATCTTTGAATACTTCGACAAGCTCAAGTCCGTCACCAAGGGCTATGCTTCTTTGGACTATGAGATCATCGGCTACCGGCCGTCCAATCTCGTCAAACTGGACATCCTTCTCAACGGCGAGATCATCGATGCCCTCAGCATCATCGTCCACAAGGACTTCGCCTATCAGAGAGGACAGGCGATCACCGTCAAGCTGAAGAACCTGCTGCCGAAACAGCAGTTTGAGATCCCGGTACAGGCAGCCATCGGCAATAAAGTCATTGCCCGTACCAATATCAAGTCTTTACGCAAAGATGTCCTGGCCAAGTGCTATGGCGGCGATATCTCCCGCAAGAAGAAACTTCTCGAGAAACAGAAGGAAGGCAAGAAGAGGATGAAAGCGGTCGGCTCGGTCGAAATACCGCAGGAAGCCTTCATGGCCGTCCTGTCGCTCGATGACGACAAATAAGACTGACCATCTCTATCTTCACGTTCCTTTCTGCCGGACCATCTGCTACTACTGCGACTTCTGTCACCGGGTCTACCGGAAAGACATCGCGGAGAAGTGGCTGGAGAGAGTGAAAGAAGAGATACAGGAAAACTGCGAAGGGCATTATGAGACAGTCTATCTCGGAGGAGGGACACCGACCTGCCTGACCTGTGAGGAATTGGACTGTCTTTTGTCATATCTTGATCCCTTTACGAAAGGAGCTTCGGAGTATACATCTGAAGCCAATCCGGAATCCCTGGATGAAGAAAAGATACATATCTTTAAAAAACACGGCGTCAACCGGATCTCCTTGGGGATACAGTCCAGCGATGAGAAGCTTCTGAAGATCATGAACCGCCATCACAGTTTCGACGATGTAAGGAATACCGTAGAACTTTTAAAAAAAAACGGCCTCACCAACATCTCCGGTGATCTGATGTATTCGCTGCCTTTCCAGACCATGGACATCCTGAAGAAGACCCTTGATGATGTGCTGTCACTGGATCTTCCGCATCTTTCGATCTACTCGCTGACTTTAGAAGAAAACAGCGTCTTCGCCAAAAAGGGCTATACGCCTTTAGAGGAAGACATGGAAGCGGACATGTATGAATACATCACGGAAAGACTTAAGAAAGAGGGCTACATCCACTATGAAGTCTCCAACTTCGCGAAAGAGGGCTATGAATCAAAGCACAATCTCGGCTACTGGCGCTATGATGACTTCCTGGGCATCTCCATGGGCGCCGCCTCCAAGATCGGAAATCTCCGCTTCACCAATACCGCCGGTTTTGAAAAATACTTCCATGCGGAAGATATCCGGGAAGAGGTCACGGAACTCACGAAGGAAGATGAGATGTTTGAGAACGTGATGATGTCCCTGAGGACTCTGGAAGGTCTTGACTTAAAGACCTTTGAAGAAAGATACGGTGTCTCCTTTGAGGAACACTATCAGGAAGCGATCAGGAAACACTCTAAGGATCTCGTATTTGAAAAGGGGAGGGTCCGGGCAAGGGATCTGGCTCTTCTTCATCCGCTCCTCATCGATTTTCTGGAAGATTGAGAAAACATCTTTTATAATGAAATAGACAAGCAACACAGGAGAATCACGTATGAAACGCAGTGCAGGGACCTTGCTCCCGATATCCTCTTTACCATCCAAATACGGCATCGGGAGTTTCGGAAAAAGCGCCAGAGAATTCGTAGACTTCCTCAGAAAAGCCGGCCAGACATACTGGCAGATCCTTCCTCTGGGACCGACAAGCTACGGCGATTCCCCGTATCAGTCCTTTTCTTCGTTTGCGGGAAATCCGTATTTCATCGATCTCGATGAACTGGCGAAGGAAGGTCTTCTCAAAAGAAGTGAATATCAGAACATCGACTGGGGAAGCGATCCTTCTCAGGTCGACTATGGCCTTCTCTATGAAAAGCGCTATCCTCTGCTGCGTCTGGCTGTAAAGAGACTTTATCAGAAAAAGGAAGAAGAACTGAAAGCCTTCTTTGAAGAGGAGAAGAGCTGGCTCGATGACTATGCCTTATTCATGGCGATCAAGGATTCCCTGGGCGGAAAGGCCCTGTCCGACTGGCCTGAGACTTTGAAGAAGCGCAATCACAAGGCCCTGAAGGAAGTCATGTTCCAGGAGGCGAAGACGATCCGCTTCTACAAGGGACTGCAGTATCTCTTCTTTACACAGTGGAAGGCTTTAAAGCAGTACGCCAATGACAACGGCGTCTATATCATCGGGGATATCCCGATCTATGTGGCGGAAGATTCCGTAGAGGTCTGGGTAGATCCGAAACAGTTCCAGCTTGATGAAAACATGCGTCCTGTCGAGATCGCCGGCTGTCCGCCGGACGGCTTTGCGGAAGACGGACAGAGATGGGGGAATCCTCTTTATGACTGGGACTTCATGAAGAAGGACCGCTATTCCTGGTGGATCAGACGCATCAAAGCGCAGTTCCGTTTCTATGATGTCCTGCGTCTGGATCACTTCCGCGGATTTGCGGGATACTATGCCATCCCGGCATCGGAATCTACGGCCCGCAACGGAAGATGGAGACAGGGACCTGGCTATGATCTCTTCAAGACCATCGAAAGAAAGCTCGGAAGACTGAACATCATCGTCGAAGACCTCGGCTTCCTCACGGAAGATGTTTATGAGTTATTGGAGAAGTGCGGCTATCCGGGCATGAAGAATATGCAGTTTGCCTTCTATCCGGACAATCCGGATTCGGAATACCTGCCTCATAACTTCGTGAAGAACGGCGTCGTCTACGTCGGTACCCATGACAATGAACCGATCATGGGCTGGTTCGAATACGGCGAGAAGTCTTCGACCGAAAGAGCTGTCGAATATCTCCATCTCGACAAGAAGGAAGGCTACAACTGGGGTATGATCCGGGGTGCCTATGCCGGAACGGAGAATCTGGCTGTCGTCCAGTTCCAGGACTATCTGGGACTCGGCATGGAGGCCAGGATCAACGAACCATCCACTCTCGGCAAGAACTGGAAATGGCGTCTGGAGAAGAAATATCTGACAGACAGACTGGCGGCGAAGATCCGTCATCTGGCGGAACTCTACGCCAGGATCTAAGTGAAAGAAAGACCCGGAAGGGTCTTTTCGATTGGTACAAAGTAACATATAAAATAATAAAAAAAAGTGAAAATTATATCATACAGGATAATGTGTGTTAGTTCTGTGTAATTGTGATATAATGAAATCGCTTACAGATGATAAGCGAAGGAGAAAATGGAATGAAAAAGTTTATTACACTTCTCCTTTCGGCACTGTTAGTCTTCTCGCTGGCAGGCTGCGGCAGCAAACCTGCTGACGGCAATACGCCAAGCGGCGGAGAAAACACGCTGGAAGGAACATATGACATCACTGTCTGGGTCTCTGAGACCGAAGGTGTCAAGGAACTCACACAGAAGCAGATCGAAGCCTTCATGGAAGCAAATCCGGGCATCGTCATCAATGCGACGATCGAAGGCATTTCCGAAGCTGATTCTGCTACACAGATGATCACTGATGTCGAGTCCGGTGCTGACCTGTTCTGCTTCTCGCAGGATCAGCTGGCCCGTCTCGTTCAGGCCGGTGCCTTAGCTGTTCTCGGTGATGCGACAAGCGCCACTGTCAAAGAGAGAAACGATGATGTTTCTGTCGGTGCAGCTACTGTTGACGGCAAGTTATACTGCTACCCGATGACATCGGATAACGGCTACTTCATGTACTATGACAAGCGTATCATCTCTGATGATATCGTCGATTCCTTAGAAGATCTGGTCAAGGCCTGCGAAGACAGCAATACCCAGTTCTCCATGGAATACAAGACCAGTGCCTGGTACAACGCTGCCTTCTTCTTTGCGACAGGCTGTGTCTCCGAATGGCAGACGAATGCCGACGGTTCTTTCGCAAGCGTCAACGATACATTTGATTCTCCGGAAGGCCTCATCGCTATGAAGGGTATGCAGATCCTGGCCAAGTCTCCGGCTGCCAACTCTTCTTCTGACGGTGCTGCCTTTGCGAACGCTGTTCCATCGGCTGTCGTCGTTACCGGCACCTGGGCTTCCTCTACTGTCAAGGGCATCTTAGGCGACAACATGGGTGTTGCGGATCTGCCTAGCTTCACAGTTGACGGCAAGTCCTACCACTTAGGTTCCTTCTTCGGAAACAAGCTGATGGGTGTCAAGCCTCAGACCGATGCCAAGAAGGCCGCTGTCTTACAGCAGTTAGCTCTCTACTTAACAGATGAGCAGGCTCAGTTAGACCGTTATGAACTCGTCGGATGGGGCCCGTCCAACCTGAAGGCTCAGGCCAACGAAAAGGTCCAGAAAGACGTCGTCTTAAGCGCCTTAAGAGCTCAGAACGAATACTCCACGATGCAGGGCCAGATCCACGGTTCCTGGTGGGATATCGCCAAGGTCTTAGGTACAGCTGCTGAAGAAGCTACTTCCGACGCTGACTTACAGGCTGCTCTGGATTCCTACAAGTCCGCGATCGACGGCCTGTTCTCCATCAACGGCTACGTCTTCGTAGGCGCTTGGAACGGCTGGAACAACGCTGACCAGGAAGCTGCTCTGATGACTCAGGAAGGTGAAA
This sequence comes from Erysipelotrichaceae bacterium, assembly GCA_017419065.1. Lineage (GTDB taxonomy): Bacteria > Bacillota_I > Bacilli_A > Erysipelotrichales > Erysipelotrichaceae > Colivicinus. The sequence goes on from JAFOMB010000072.1 coordinate 7,827, forward strand.
ACCTGACGATCACCTTAGACGTTCCGGAATCCGATTACATGGGCGGACGTATCGTCGCTGCCGGTGACTGGGGCACAGACATGGGCTGCCAGCAGGTCACAGAAGGTGCTGACCTCATTCAGCCGTATGACGCTGAATCCAACGGCGACAACAACATCATCTTCTTAGAAGCAGGCAACTACACAGTATCTGCTAACTTATCCAGCAAGGAAATCAAGATCGTCAAGAACTAGGTTTCAGCTTAGATCCTAAAGGCAGACTGATTTTCGGTCTGCCTTTCTTTTACGCAATAGGGGGATACTTATGACAGCAAAAACAAATCCTGCATCTGTAAATCTCTTTGCCGACCTCAATGACCTGGATCTGCTGCGTCTGACGAAGTTCCAGTCCTTCCTCTATTCCCTGATCCACTTCTTCAAGGGGATACCGGTCTGGTTCGTCTCCGTATTCAAAGCGGCAGGAAAGGCCATCGGCAAAGGTTTCAAGGCAGTCAAGGAGGATGTCGCCGATATCGGAAAGACATTCGCCCAGGGAGATTACAAAACCAAGCTGTCCTTTCTGATCATGGGCTTCGGCTCGATCGCCAGGGGACAGATCTTCCGCGGTCTCCTCTTTCTTCTCTTTGAAGTCGTCTTCATCGTCTACATGATCACTGCCGGCTTCCACTGGCTCGGCAAGCTCGTGACTCTGGGCGAAGCGACTTCGGGAACCGTCTATGACCCGGTCCTCGACACCTATGTCCGAGTCGCCGGCGATGACTCTTTCAAATGTCTTTTATATGGTCTGCTGACCATAATCTTCATAATCTGCTTCATCTACACCTGGCGTCTCAACGCGAGACAGAACCGGGATGCGGAAGCCCTCATCCGGGCCGGCAAGAAACTCAAGAGCGCGAAGGATGATGTCTCGTCCTTAGTGGACGAGTCCTTCCACAAGACGCTGCTCGCGCTGCCTTTGACCGGCATCTTCTTCTTTACCGTCTTCCCGATCATCTTCATGATCCTGGTAGCTTTTACCAACTACGACGGCGCTCATGACGGCTATTCCAATCTGTTCACCTGGGTCGGATTATCCAACTTCAATGCCCTGTTCAACCTGAACACCGGTTCCAACAACCTCTCCGTCGCCTTCGGAGAGATCCTCTCCTGGACACTGATCTGGGCCTTCTTCGCGACGTTCACGAACTACTTCTTAGGCATGTTTGTGGCCATCATGATCAACAAGAAGGGCATCAAGCTCAAGAAACTGTGGAGAGGCATCCTGGTCCTCACCATTGCCATCCCGCAGTTCGTATCCTTACTGTATGTCTCGAAGATGTTCTCGAGTTCAGGTCTGGTCAATGGATTACTGATGAAGTTCGGTTTCATCACCGATACCACCCAGCTGATCCGCTTCTGGGAGACCTCCAATCTCGCCAGGATCATGGTCATCGTCATCAACATCTGGATCGGTATCCCGTACCTGATGCTGATCAGTACCGGTGTCCTGATGAACATTCCGGCTGACTTATACGAATCCGCCAATATCGACGGTGCCAATGCGGCCCAGCAGTTCTTCAAGATCACGCTGCCGTACATGCTGTTCGTCACAGGACCGTATCTATTGACCCAGTTCATCGGCAACATCAACAACTTCAACGTCATCTTCCTCTTATCAGGAGGCGGACCGGACAACCTGAAGCTGCTGACCAGTGCCGGAGCGGCCGGCGATACCGATTTGCTGATCACCTGGCTCTTCAAGATCACCACGGGTGCGGAATCCAAGTACTATCTGGCTTCTGTCATCGGTATCATGATCTTCGTGGTGGTCTCCATCCTGTCCCTGATCGCCTATAACGTCATGCCTTCGACCAGAAATGAGGAGGACTTCTCATGAGTGAAAAGACTGTTAAGAAACACATGGGCTTAAGAGCCAAGACAAGACTGACCAACGGTACGATCTATGTCATCCTGATCCTCATGTCGATCGTCTGGCTGATCCCGTTCGTCTTTATCCTTCTGGAATCCTTCCGTGTGGAAGCCACCTATCAGGTAGGCTATGTCATCCCGAAGGTCTGGGGATTAGACAACTATATCAGCCTCTTCTCCAAGACAGACTTCCCGAAGTGGTATCTCAATACCCTTACGATCTCCTTATTCACCGCCGTCATCCAGACCATCATCGTCTTATCGATGTCCTATACCTTATCGAGACTGCGTTTCAAGGGAAGAAAGCTTCTCATGAACGTCATGCTGATACTGGGATTCTTCCCGGGCTTCCTGTCCATGATCCTGCAGTACAAGGTATTGAGCTGGATGGGCCTCACCAACGCCAACTCCGTTCCGGGCCTCATCCTCGTCTATGTCGCCTCCTCCGGTATGGGCTACTACGTCTCCAAGGGCTTCTTCGATACGATCCCGAGATCGCTTGATGAAGCAGCGAGGATCGATGGTGCGACAAGACTCCAGGTCTTCACCAAAGTCATCATGCCGCTGTCCAAGCCGATCGTCATCTATACGATCTTATCGGCCTTCATGGGTCCGTGGGGAGACTTCATGTTTGCGAAGTATATCGCCCATGCGACGAGTGCCGGCATGAACGTCGCCGTCGGTCTCCAGAACATGATCTCGACACCGATGTCATTGTCTGCCAACTACACGATGTTCTGTGCAGGCGGTGTTCTGGTCGCGGTACCGATCACGATCCTGTTCATGAGTTTGCAGAAGTACTATGTCGAAGGTGTCACCGGTGGTGCAGTGAAAGGATAATATTATGGCAAGAGTAAAACTGACTGATGTCAAGAAAGTCTATGACAACAATGTCGTAGCGGTCCATGATTTCAATCTGGACATCAAAGATAAAGAATTCGTCGTCTTCGTCGGACCTTCCGGATGCGGAAAGTCCACGACGCTCCGTATGATCGCAGGTCTCGAAGAGATCTCCGGCGGTACTGTCGAGATCGACGGTGTCGTCGTCAACGACCTGCAGCCGAAGGACAGAGAGATCGCCATGGTCTTCCAGAACTACGCGCTCTATCCGCATCTGACGGTCTTTGAAAACATGGCCTTCCCGCTCCGTTTAAAGAAGATGCCGCAGGAAGAGATCTTCGAAAGAGTCACCAAGGCTGCTGAGATCCTGGGCATCACGGAATACCTGAACAGAAAGCCGAGAGCTTTATCCGGCGGTCAGAGACAGAGAGTCGCCATCGGAAGAGCCATGGTCAGAGATTCCAAGGTCTTCCTGATGGATGAACCATTATCCAACCTGGATGCGAAGCTCAGAAACCAGATGAGAGCTGAGATCATTCTGTTAAGACAGAGGATCGATACGACCTTCATCTACGTCACCCATGACCAGACAGAAGCTATGACTTTAGGCGACCGTATCGTCATCATGAAGGACGGCTATATCATGCAGGTGGGAACACCGGATGAAGTCTTCGATATGCCGGCCAACCTCTTCGTCGCTGAATTCATCGGCGCTCCGAAGATGAACACCTTCAAGACGAACCTTATCAAGGAAAACGGTGAATACTATGTCACGCCGTTCGGTGCCAAGATCTTAGTCGACGGCCTCAAGGGTGAAGAGCTCAAGAAGAGAGATGTCCCGGAACAGGAGATCATCCTCGGTGTAAGACCGGAACACATGAACCTCGTCAGGGAAACAGGCGAGTCTTCTATCCCGGCTGTCATCGAAGTCAACGAAATGATGGGTTCCGAACTCCATCTCCATGTCGAGACGAAGGACAATACACCTCTCATCGTCCGTGTTCCGACGGTCGATCTGAGCCACGAAGAAAGAGCGGCCTTATCCAACGGCACGGCTGTCAACGTCGCCTTCAAGAGCAATGTCATGCACTTCTTCGATGTCGAAAGCGAAAAGAACCTCTTAGTTGATTAAAGAAATCATTTATAAAGCCTCTGCGTGATCTGCAGAGGCTTTTTTCTTTTGATACGAGTATTTGACTGTTTCCCTGTAAAGATCTCTCAGAAGCCTTAAAACGGCTTCCTACTGGATCTTTTCAAAGTCAGCAGCTCCGTGCTTGCATAACGGACAGATGTAGTCATCCGGGAGTTCATCTCCCTCATAGATGTAGCCGCAGACCTTGCAGACATAGCCCTTGACACCTTCTGTCTGAGGTTTCGGCTTGACATTTGTCTGATAGTAGGTATAGGTCATCGTCTCGGCCTTGGAGACTTTCCTGGCTTCCTCGATAGAACAGATAAACATGCCGTGCGATCCGATATCCAGGAAGTCTTCGACTTTCAGCGACAGGAAGGCATTGATATAGGCCGGTAAGAAGACTAAACCATTGGAAGAGCGCTGGACATCGATGCCTTCCAGCTTATTGACAGCCCGGCCGCTCTGGAAGCCGTATCTCTCGAATACCGAGAAAGGCGCTTCTACCGAGAGGCAGTTGACATTCATCTTTCCGGTCTCCTTTATCACGTGATAGGAGTAGTTCTGCTTGTTGATGCAGACCATGACTCTCTGCGGATTGTCGGCGATCTGGGAGACGGTATTGACGATAAGACCGTTGTCCTTCTTCCCGTCGTTGCTTGTCACGACGTAG
>JAFOMB010000073.1 GCA_017419065.1 Erysipelotrichaceae bacterium
AACTCCTCTCTCTGGGACCGGAATACCGCCAGGTCGTGATCAAATCCTCCAGAGCTTCCTCCCATCTTCACTTCCTGTCTTCCTCTGTCATACCGAAGGATACCGTGTATGAAAACAAGAAGAAGCAGAGGGAAGAGGAAAAAGCCTACCAGGAAGCCCTGTTAAGCCATCTGAAGGGCGAAAGAGAACTCTTTGAATAAGACTTCACAGAGTTCTATTTTTCTTTCACAAAGGCTTAATTTCGTTTATACTTGAAAAGTAATGATCTAAGGAGAATACTCATGGAAGAAGAAAAGAGAACTCCGGAAACGGAAGAAGAGAATCGAAACTTCATCTATAACTTCATCAAAGAAGATATCGCTCCGGGCGGACAGTATGAGGGCATGACCGTTCATACGCGTTTCCCTCCGGAACCGAATGGCTATCTTCATATCGGACACTGCAAGGCCTTATGCATCGACTTCGGGATGGCGGAGCGCTTCGGCGGCTTATGCAACCTCCGTATGGACGACACCAACCCGGCCAAGGAAGATACGGAATACGTCGAAGCCATCCAGGATGACATCCACTGGCTCGGCTTTGACTGGGGCGACCGTTTATTCTACGGCTCCGACTACTTCGACAAGGACTATGAATACGCGATCGAACTGATCAAGAAGGGACTGGCCTATGTCTGCGAACTCTCTCCGGAAGAATTCCGGGAATACCGCGGCGATACCTCGACCCCGGCCCGTTCTCCTTACCGCGACAGACCGATCGAAGAGAATCTCCGTTTATTCGAAAAGATGAGAAACGGAGAAGTCGAAGAGGGAAAGATGACGCTGCGCGCCAAGATCGACCTCGCTTCCGGCAACTTCAACATGCGTGACCCGGTCATCTACCGTATCCGCTATATCAACCATCACCGTCAGGGTACCAAGTGGTGCATCTTCCCGATGTACGACTTCGCCCATCCGATCCAGGATGCCCTGGAGGGGATCACCCATTCCCTGTGCTCCCTGGAATACGAAGACCACCGTCCGTTATACAACTGGGTCGTGGAGAACGTCTCCATCCCGTATCACAAGCCTCGTCAGATCGAATTCGCGAGACTGGGCATCGATCACACGGTCATGTCCAAGAGAAAGCTCAGACAGCTCGTTGAAGAGGGCTATGTCTCCGGCTGGGACGATCCGAGAATGCCGACGCTGTGCGGATTGAGAAGAAGGGGCTATACAGCCGCTTCCATCCGCCGTTTCTGCGATGAGATCGGTGTCGCCAAGTCCTCCAATGTCATCCCGTTCGCGGAGCTGGAGAGATGCCTGAGAGATGATCTCAACAAGACGGCTGAGAGGACCATGGCTGTCCTCCATCCGATCAAGCTCACCGTTACGAACTATCCGGAAGGCCAGTCGGAAGTCTTCACCGTCGACAACAATCCGACCGATCCTTCTCAGGGAACTCACGAGATCACCTTCAGCCGTGATCTCTGGATCGAAGAGGATGACTTCCTCGAAGAACCGATCCCGAAATACAAGAGGATGTATCCGGGCAACGAAGTCCGCCTCAAAGGTGCCTATCTTGTGACCTGCACAGGCTGTGTGAAGGATGAAAACGGCAAGGTCGTCGAAGTCCTCTGCGAATACGATCCGGATTCCCGCGGCGGCGATCCGGCAGACGGCAGAAAGGTCAAGGGAGCGACCATGCACTGGGTCGATGCCCATAACTGCCTCGATGCGGAAGTCAGACTCTATGAGAACCTCTTCTCGGATCCGCAGCCGGACGGACCGGACAAGAACTTCCTGGAAGCTCTCAATCCGGATTCCCTCCATGTCCTGCACGGCTGCAAGGTCGAATCTTCCATGAAGGAAGTCGCGGAAGCCTTCGATAAGAAGGAGAACCGCAGCGCTCAGAATTCCCCGACCTTCCAGTTCATGAGAGTCGGCTTCTTCTGTCTCGACAATAAGGACTCCTCGGCTGACCACCTGGTCTTCAACCGTTCTGTCCTGCTGAAAGACGGATTCAAAAAGTAAAAGAAAAAGGAGAATCATCGATTCTCCTTTTTTTGATTTTATCGGGAAGCTTTAAGCTTCTTTTTTCTTCTTGACGACTCTGGTGATCCACTTGAAGATCTCGAGGACCGGGATGACGCTGAAGGCCAGTAAGAAGGAGATCAGCAGTTCCTTGCCGGAGATCGGTGTGAAGTTGAAGAGGTTCGTTAAGAACGGCACATAGATGACGACGAGCGTCAGGGCGAAGGTCAGTACGAAGGCACCTAAGAGCCACCAGTTGAAGCTGTTGAGCTTGAAGAGGTTGCCGCGCTGTGTACGCATGGAGATCGCGTGGAACATCTCGACGAAGTTGCAGGTGAGGAAGGCCATGGTCATACCGTCATTGGAGGCGACCAGAGCGAACTTGCCTGTTTCGAGGTATTCTCCCAGGAAGTAGGAGAAGATGATCAGGGCGCTCATGAAGATACCCTGCGCGACCATATCGACACCGGCACCGTCAGAGAAGACAGATTCGTTGGAGCTTCTCGGTTTTCTCTTCATGATGTCGTTCTCGGCTTTTTCCATACCCAGAGCCAGACCCGGAGCGGAGTCCGTGACCATATTGACCCATAAGAGGTGAGCCGGCGTGAGGATCTCGATGCCCAGAGCGCTGGCGATGAAGACGACCAGGACTTCAGACATGTTGGTGGATAACTGGAACTGCAGGACCTTGCGGACGTTGTCGTAGATCTTTCTTCCTTCTTCAACGGCGTTGACGATCGTAGCGAAGTTGTCATCAGCCAGGACCATATCGGAGACACCCTTGGTGACATCTGTTCCGGTGATACCCATACCGACGCCGATATCGGCAGCCTTGATGGAAGGAGCGTCGTTGACACCGTCACCCGTCATGGCGACGACGTTTTCCTGAGACTTCAGAGCGCGGACGATACGGGACTTGTGTTCCGGCTGGACACGGGCGAAGACGCTGACGTGTTTCAGAGTCTCGACCAGCTGTTCATCGGACATACTGTCGATCTCTGCACCGACTAAGGCTTCAGAAGCATCTTCAATGATGCCGAGGTCCTTACCGATAGCGACAGCGGTATCCTTGTGGTCGCCGGTGATCATGATCGGACGGATGCCGGCTTCACGGCATTCCTTGATAGCGGCATAGACTTCCGGACGGCAAGGGTCGATCATTCCGACGAAACCGACGAAGACCAGCTTCTGTTCCAGAGTAGCGGCATCGAAGTCTGCCGGCTTCTGATCATAGTGGCGGTAAGCCAGACCGAGGACACGGAGAGCTCTGTCCGCGAAGGACTTCGCGTTGGCCAGGACGTTGGCCTTGAATTCATCGTTGATCTCAACGACTTCGTGATCCTTGTTGAGGAAGTGCGTGCAGTGCTCGAGGATGATCTCGGTAGCACCCTTTGTATACTGGATGTATCCGTCTTCTGTCTCATGGACAGTGGACATCATCTTTCTCATGGAATCGAACGGCGCTTCGCCGATACGCGGGAATTCTCTGTCGAGCTTGTAGGACGGCATGCCTTTCTTCAGAGCGAAGTTGACCAGGGCGACTTCAGTAGGCTCACCGGTCGCCTCCGTGGCGCTTTCCGTGACCTTGGCATCGGAACACAAGGCCATGCCTCTGGCAAGCAGATCGTCATCGCATCCGTAAGTATCGACGACCGTCATCTTGTTCTGAGTCAGTGTACCGGTCTTATCGGAACAGATGATCTGCGTACAGCCGAGTGTTTCAACAGCTGTCAGCTTTCTGATCAGGGCGTTTCTCTTGGACATGGCGGTGACGCCGATGGACAGGATGATCGTAACGACAGCCGGCAGGCCTTCCGGGATCGCTGCGACAGCCAGGGCGACTGCCATGATGAAGGTATTGAGGACGATCGTGAACATGTTCGCACCGGTAGGGAAGAGGAGTTCTCTGCCGACACCGAACAGGAAGACGAAGACACAGATGCCGACGACGAGTTTCGTCAGGACCTTGGAGAGTTCGCCCATCTTCTTCTGCAGAGGCGTCTGTTCATCTTCTGCCTGATTGAGGGCGCTGGCGATCTTGCCCATTTCGGTATCCATACCGGTCGCTGTGACGATGGCCTTGCCACGTCCATAGACGATGGTGGAGCCGCTGTAGAGCATGTTCGTTCTGTCGCCTAACGGGATATCCAGGACATTCTCCTGAAGCATCAGGATGTCCATGATCTTGTTGACAGGAACGCTTTCTCCGGTAAGAGCGGCTTCTTCGACCTTCATCGAGTAGCTCTCGAGGATACGGCAGTCAGCCGGGATGGCGTCGCCGGCTTCAAAGTTCAGCACGTCACCGACGACGAGGTCTTCAGACTTCAGAACGACCTGGACACCGTCTCTGATGACTTTGGAAGTAGCTGCTGTCATTTCCTTCAGGGCGTCAATGGCTTCTTCTGCCTTGCTTTCCTGAACGATGCCCAGGATTGTATTGACGATGACGACGAAGAGGATGATGATCAGATCGGCATAGGACTCATTGGCTCCCAGTTTGATGTTCTGGTAGAGCGTAGTAGCCGCGGAGATGAAAGCGCTGGCCAGCAGCATGATGATCATCGGATCGCTCAGAGATTCGATGAACTTCTTCCATAGCGGCGTCTTTTCCTGTTCAGCCAGCTTGTTTTTACCATTGACTTCCAGGCGTCTTTTTGCTTCGGCTTCGGTAAGACCGTTCTCCGAGGAATCGAGTTCGCGGATGACGTCTTCCTTTGACTTCAGATAATCTTGCATGTGTTTCTCCTTTAAAAAAACTCAAACTAATGCGCTTGAGCCCTATCGTCAGACTCAGCACAGAAAAACTGTACGAGTCTCGTTAATTAAGATTTGCCAGGATCTCTCCAGTGCTGTTGACAAATCGCACGATATGCTGTGCCAACTACTCCCTCACTTGAGAATAATATAAAAAAATGGGGTCAAAAGTCAATATAAATAAACATATATACTCAAGATGGAATATAACTCTCATATGCTTTATAGATGAACGGACAAAAAACCTATATAATAAAAGCAGGAATACTCATTTTTATCATTTGGAAAGGAGACCATTATGGGATTATTTGATGCGAAATACTGCAGTCTCTGCGGCAACAAGGTCGGCCTTCTCGGCAAGACGACTCTCTCCGACGGCTATCTGTGCAAGGACTGCTCCTCCAAGCTCTCTCCGTTTCTCACCGGTACGAAGAGACTGACGGTCGAGGATATCAAAGACCATCTCGAATACCGCGAAAAGAATCAGGATGTCCTGGCGAAATTCGAACCGAACATCGCCTTAGGAGGCCGCAAGAAGATCTACATCGACGAAAAGAACAAACTCTTCGTCGTCTCTTCCGCTTCCGATTACCGGAGAGTCAACGCCGATGTCATCCCGTTCTCGGAAGTCCTGGGTGTAGAGAATACCGTAGAGGAAGACAGGGAAGAGGAATTCTACAAGGACAACGAAGGCAACAAGCAGAGCTACAATCCGCCGAGATTCACCTATTCCTATACCTTCCTGAGCGAGATCACACTGAACTCCCGCTGGTTCTCCTCGATCAAGGTCGAACTCTCCGACAAGGAAGAACCGGATCAGCTGTGGAATGACCTTTATAGAGAACTCGACTACCAGGCAAGGACTCTGAAGTCCGTCCTCACCGGCAAGCCGATCGAAGAGCCGGCCATCAACGGCGGTCCGGTCTACAACAACTATCCAAGCAATACTCCGATCAACAACTATAACCAGAATAATTACAACCAGAACAATTACAATCAGAACAACTACAATAACACTTCCTGGCGCTGCGCCAAGTGCGGCAATACCAATACCGGCAACTTCTGCGGCACCTGCGGAGCTCCGAGACCTACCTATACCTGCCCGCGCTGCGGATGGACACCGAATGACTACAAGAGTCTGCCTCGCTTCTGTTCCAACTGCGGCTGGGAGATGAACAACTACTAAAGAAAAATGCGATATCCGAAGATATCGCATTTCTTTTTTTGTTGTGTTCCTGAGTCTTACTTCAGCATGCTTCCGAGCAGGGAAGTCAGTAAAGCAGCACCGTTGTTGTTATTGCTGGAAGAGGAAGTGTTTCCGCCGCCTAATAATGCACCGGCCAGGGAACTGAGAGCAGAAGCGTTATTGGAACTGCTGCTGTTATTGTTAGAAGAAACAGCATTGCCTAAGAGGCCCATGACATCGTTCATGCCGAAACCGTCAGCGAGGTTGAATCCGGAAGCCTGCGGCTTGACGTTCTGTGCCTGAGCAGCTGTCGTCGTCGCGGAAGAGAGAGAAGACAGGAGAGTCGGAGCGAGGTAGGAGAGGATCTTCTTGACGTCGCTGGAGCTGGTTCCTGTTTCCTTGGCGATCTGGCTGTAGACGCTCTTGGCGTTCTTGCCGAAGATGTGTTCCAGGATCTTGGCACCGTCATCGGTATCGGCAGTTGCGATCTGCTGAGCGACCGGCTGGGTGCTGGTATGCTGAGTCAGGGCTCCCAGTAAGGACTGAGCGCCGGACTGAGTGGAAGCATTGTTGGTGAGGGCCTGCATCAGGAGCGGCAGAGCGCTGCTGACGACGGACTGGTTGGACTGCTGAGAGATGCCCGTTGCCTGAGACAGGGAGTTCAGGGATGAATCGGACGTCAGAGAGTTCGTCAGTAAACTGAGTAAGTTCATTATGATAATCCTCCTTGATAGCTTATCTTCTTTTATTGTAATATTTTTCCTCACGGATTCTCAATTATTTTACGGAATTCCGGTTCAGAAAGACTTTGGGGAATAGGCAGCGTGTATAATAAATTTATGGGAACCCCTCTGTATGTACGCAGTGCCTACAGCCTTTTATCAGGCCTTGGCAGCGTCAAAGATATCGTCAATAGGGCAAAGGACTTTGGACACGAAAGTGTGGCCTTGGTCGATAAGAATGTCCTCTACGGCGCCATGGAATTCTACAAGGAAGCCAGGAAGGCCTCGATCAGGCCGCTTTTCGGACTGGACTGCGATATCGAGACAGCAGAGGGCATCTACAGCATCATGCTTCTCAGTAAGGATGAAGAGGGCTTCCGCAACCTCATGAAGCTCTCGACGATTATCTCCACCGGGGAAAAGAAGACGATCGACGTCGCGACACTCAATGCCTGCCGAAACGGCAACTACGTCATCCTGTTTTCCGATGACATGCCTCTATCCAGGGCTGTCGACAAGGGTCTTGATGAAGAGGAATACCTTGAAAGACAGAAGGATCTCTTCGGAGAATACTGCGTCGCTCTCACCGATCACAATATCGCCCTCAACAGAAGAAGGGATGAGATACTCCGTCCTATGCTGAAGAGAAACGGCATCTTCACCTTTGCGCTTTCCCGGACATTCTTCATCGAAAAGGAAGATTTTGAAGCCTTTGAAGTCCTCAAGTGCATCCGCGACAAGAAGACCCTGAAAGAGGGGATGAGCCGTTATGATGAAGGCCGCTATTTCCTCTCTCCGAAGGAGATGGAAGCCCTCTATGAAAGAGATGACCTCCTCAACAGCGATCTGCTCGCCTCCTATTGCCGGGTAGAACCGGAATTCAGGACTTCGCTTCCGAAATACAGCGGAAAGACGACTCTTTCCTCATCCGACTACCTCGTAGCGCTGTGCCGGGAAGGTCTTAAAAGACGCCTGAAAAAGGGCGTGCCGGCGGAATACAGCGAGCGTCTCAAGAAGGAGCTCGACGTCATATTATCCATGCACTTTGAGGACTATTTCCTCATCGTCTACGACTTCATCCTCTATGCCAAGAAAAACGGCATCCTGGTAGGACCGGGAAGGGGATCGGCAGCCGGTTCCTTAGTCTCTTATTGCCTTGGCATCACAGACATCGATCCGATCGAGTATGGTCTCATCTTCGAGCGCTTCCTCAATCCGGAGAGAGTCTCCATGCCGGATATCGATACGGACTTCCCGGATGACAAGAGGGATGAGGTCATTGCCTATGTCCGCGATAAATACGGAAAGGATCATGCAGCCCACATCCTGACTTTCGGCACGCTCAAGGCCAAACAGGCTCTGCGCGATGTCGGAAGAGTCTTAGGCTACTCCGTCATCGATCTCGACCGTTTATGCAAGCTCATTCCTTCCGCGCCGGATGCCTCCTTAGAGGGAAGTTATGCCTCTATCCCGGCCTTTAGGCAGAGAGTGGAGAGCGAAGAGAAATACCGCAGGCTTTTTGCCTTGGCGAAGAAACTCGAAGGCAAGCCGCGTCATGAATCGACCCATGCGGCTGGTATCGTCTTATCTTCCAAGCCTTTAACGGAAGTCATACCATTAACAGCCATCGAATCGGACATCTACTCCACGCAGTATACGATGGAGCACCTCGAGGAGATGGGTCTTATCAAGATGGACTTCCTGGCCATACGGAACCTCTCGATCATCGCCGAGATCGTCTCGGACATCAATACAGAAGAGCCTTTCGATATCCGCAAGATCCCGCTGGATGATCCGAAGACCTTTGAACTCATATCCGATGTCAACACCCTGGGCATCTTCCAGCTGGAATCCAACGGCATGAAGTCTCTGGTCAAAAAGATGCGTCCGAAGAATTTCGCCGAGATCGGCATGACCATCGCCTTATTCCGACCGGGACCGATGGAAAACATCCCGGCCTTCTTAGAGAACCGGGCGCATCCGGATAAGATCCGCTATCTCCATGAAGACCTCCGTCCTATCCTCTCCGAGACCTATGGCATCATCGTCTATCAGGAACAGATCATGTCGATTGCCCGGAAGATGGCGGGATTCTCCTATGGAAAGGCCGATATCCTGCGCAGGGCCATGTCCAAGAAGAAGGCGAAGGAACTGGAGAACCTGAAGGACGAATTCATCGAAGGCTGTCTGAACAAGGGCTATGAGCGCTCCCTGGCAGAAGAGATCTATGAACTCATTCTCAAATTCGCCAATTATGGCTTCAATAAATCCCATTCCGTCGTCTATGGAATGGTCGCCTATCAGATGGCCTATCTCAAGGCCAACTATCCGAAGTACTTCTATAAAGCCCTGCTCAACGGCGTCATCGGTTCGGAATCCAAGACCTATGAATACATCAGCGAATGCCGCAAGACCGGACAGGAGATAAAGAAGATCTCTCTGAACAGATCCTCGTTGGTCTATGAGATAGACGGCAACGGCATCCGCATGCCGATCCCTGTCTGCAAGGACGTGGGAAGCATCATCGCCCGCAAGATCCTGGAAGAAAGAGCGGAGAGGGGATCATTCAAAGATTATGTCTCCGCGGTGCAGAGACTGGTCTACGCCGGCGTGGATAAGAAAGCCATCGAGAATCTGATCTATGCGGGAGGCTTCGATGAGCTCTCCTACGGACGCTACACCATGATCAAGGCTCTGCCGAACGTCCTGAAGTACGCTTCCGCCCACAAGGGAGAGATCTCCCTGATCGCCGACCTCGACGACGCGCCGATGATCGAGGAATACCGGGATGACAAGAAGGTCCTGGCAGAAAGGGAGAAGGCCGTACTGGGCTTTTATCTCAGCTATGATCCGATCGCCGAAGTCAGAAAGGAGCTGGGCATCAGTACACCGGGCCTGAGAGAGCTGCCGTTAGACAGCTATGTGAAGGGATTCGGGGTCATACGCCGCATCAAGATCATCAAGACGAAGACGAAGAAGGAACCGATGGCCTTTGCAGATATCAGCGATGAAAGCGGCGAGATGTCCCTGGTGATCATGCCGAACATCTACAGGAGCGTTTCTTCGGGTCTCTTAGAAGGACGCTATGTCTTCTTTGAAGGAAAGACAGAACGGGAAGGTTCCTGTCTTGTGAGAAATATACAGTTTTACGAGGAGGGAAAAGCTGATGAGAATACTGATCGTCGATGATGAGATCAAGATCCGTGAAGTGGTCAGAGAATACGCGAGAGTCATGAACTATGAATGTGATGAGGCCTCCAACGGCAATGAAGCCGTCGACCTCGTCACGAAGAACGATTATGACTGCGTGATCCTGGATATCATGATGCCGGAACTGGACGGCTTCAGCGCCTGCAAGAAGATCAAAAGCATCCGGGATGTCCCGGTGATCATGCTGTCAGCCAGACAGGAGGAGTATGACAAGCTCTTCAGTTTTGACATCGGTGTCGATGACTATGTCACCAAGCCGTTTTCTCCGAAAGAACTCATGGCCCGCATCAAGGTCGTCTCCGAACGCCGTCAGAAAAGAGCCAATGAGAAATACGTCTTCGATACCCTGGTCATCGATGTCGACGGCCGCAGTGTCACCATTGACGGCGAAAAAGTCATGCTGACACCGAAGGAACTGGATCTGCTCATCTATCTCGTCCAGAACCGCAACATCGCCTTAGGCAGAGAGAAGATCCTCTCGGCTGTCTGGGATTCCGACTACTATGGCGATGACCGGACAGTGGATACACATATCAAGATGCTCCGAAGGAGCCTGGGCCCGTATCGCGACTATGTCGTCACGGTAAGGGGAATGGGGTACAAGTTTGAAGCCTGATTTCAAAGGCATCCGCTTCAAGACGTGGCTCTACTTCCTGGGCCTGTCTTTTCTGATCCTGGCGCTGCTGGGATTTTTCCTCGTGGTCTTCATCAAACCGTACTACCGGCAAAACCGCATCGATACGATCTCGGCTTTAACAGAAGAGATCGAGCGCTCCCTGCTCTATAAAGACGCCGGAGAAGAAGATGTGGCCTCTACCGGCCGGGCCCTCATCGGCAACAACGTCTGTGCCATCATCTACAACGAATCCGGCAGAGAGCTCTTCTATGCCGATGCTTTGGGTGAAGTCTGCATGCTGGATGAGGAGATACGGGTAGGGGAGGAAAGCCTCGTCGTCCAGAAGGAACCGCGCCGGACAATAGAACTGCTCAAGGAGCACCATTCCATCTCCCTGACCCAGGAATCGCCTTTATCACGGGGCGAGATGCTGCTCTATGGCAAGCAGATCCGCTCCAACCTCGTCAATTACTACCTGCTGATCAACACCCCGCTGGAGCCGGTGGATTCCTATGTGAACTTCATCCTCAACCAGTATCTCTATATGGCTGTCCTCGTCGTCGGCATCGCTCTCTTCCTGGCCTATCTTCTGGCGCAGCGCATCTCTTCGCCGATCATCCGGATGAGGAAGGAAGCGGCCAAACTGGCGGAAGGCAACTACGATCTGCACTTCCGGAGCGATTCCTACAGCGAGATCAACGATCTGGCGGTGACCCTGGATGACGCAACTGACAAGCTCTCCAAGATCGATGAACTGCGCAAGGACCTCGTCGCCAACGTCTCTCATGACATCAAGACGCCTCTGACGATGATCAAGGCCTATGCCGAGATGATACGGGATATCTCCGGCGATGATCCTGTCAAGAGAGAGGAGCACCTGGATGTCATCATCAAGGAAGCGGACTATCTCGACAAGCTCGTCACCGATATGGCCGAACTCTCCAAACTGCAGTCCGGCAGCATCGAACTGACCAAGACCAATTTCGACCTGATGGAAGCGATCCGGGAAGTCGTCGGCCTGCTCAAAAACATGGCTGATCAGAAGGACATCACGATCCTGACTGATCTGCTTCCGGTCGTCGTCTACGCCGATGAGATCAAGATCTCCCAGGTCATCTACAACTTCCTCTCCAACGCCCTGAAGTATTCCGATGAACACTCGGAAGTCCTCATACGCATGAGCGATGACGAAGAGAAGGTGAAGGTGGAGGTCAGCGACCATGGGGACGGCATCGCCGCAGAAGCCCTGCCGTACATCTGGGACCGCTACTACAAGATCGACAAGAGTTTCAAGCGGAATGTCAATTCGACCGGTCTGGGCCTGGCCATCGCCAAGGGGATCCTGGAAGCCCATAAGTGCGAATACGGCGTCGATTCCAAGGAGAAGGAAGGATCGACCTTCTGGTTCATCCTCTACAAAGACTATGAAGACGAATGATTATCTGAAATATATCGACCTCGACATCGTACAGGATGACAGGATGTTCCGGGTCAACAGCGATACGACAGCGCTGGGTATGTCGCTGGATATGATGTGGGGAAAGAGCGTCCTCGATATCGGCACCAATAACGGCGCTCTGCTTCTCTATGCCTGGAAGAAGAAGGCGAGAAGACTCATCGGTGTCGACATCTTTCCGGAAGCCCTGGAACTGGCGAAGGAGAACGTCTCCCGGTATGCGGATGAGTATGCCTTCTACTGTTCGAGAGTACAGGATCTCGATATCGAGAAGTGCGATGTCATCGTCTGCAATCCGCCGTTCTTCGAGATGAACAACGTCAGTGAAGATCCGTATCTGAAAAAGGCGATGTTTGAAGAATCCCTGCCTCTCAAAGAGCTCCTGGATGCCTGCCGCAGGCTCTTGAAGGACAACGGAGAAGTCTACCTGATCTATCCGGCTGACCGCTTCCCGGAACTCTACGAAGAAATAAAAAACCACCGCTTCAAGATCATGAAGATGCGCTTCGTCCATGATGAAAACAGTGAGTTCGCGCTGCGGGTCATCGTCAAGCTCAAGATCGGAAAGATGTCCAAGCTCCGTGTCCTCTCTCCGGTCATCATACAAAACGGCGGCTTTACCTTGAAATAATAAACTTTACATGTTAAAATACTCTCGTTGTAGTCCCTCTAGCGGGATTATAACCGCTCAGAAAAGGCTTTAAATGCACTTGTGCTGCCTTCATGGCGAGTCTATATCTAGAGAAAAGGAGGTGCACTATGTACGCAATCATCGAGACCGGCGGCAAGCAGCTGAAGGTGGAAGAAGGTCAGGTCATCTATGTTGAAAAGCTGGATGTCCAGGAAGGCGAAAGCTACACTTTCGACAAAGTCGTCGCTGTTGAGAATGGTGGGATCAAGCTCGGCAATCCATACGTGGAAGGTGCCAGCGTCACCTGCAAAGTTGAAAAGCAGGGCAAGGAAAAGAAGATCGTGATCTTCAAGTACAAGCAGAAAAAAGGATCCACCAGACGGAAACAGGGTCATCGTCAGCCTTACACGAAGCTGACTGTCGAAAAGATCGCTTAATGATCCGCTGTCAGTATACGCTTGAGAATGGCCGTTATACTTCACTTCATGTGAGCGGTCATGCGGAAAGCGGAGACTATGGAAAGGATCTGATATGCGCTGCTGTCTCCTCGATCATGTTCGGATTTATGAATGCCGTAGATGAATCGAAAGAGAAAGCAGAGATCAGACAGTCGGAAAACGACATCGAGCTCATCGCTCATTCCGATTCGGAAGTGCTTCAGCACTATTTCGAACTGGTCCTCATACAGCTGAAAACGATCGAAGCGTCGTATGGGGAGTTTATTCAAACAGAAAGGAAGCAGAACACATGAAATACGTATTAGATATCCAATTCTTTGCGTCTAAAAAGGGTGTTGGTTCCACAAAGAACGGTCGTGATTCTCAATCCAAGAGATTAGGTGCTAAGGTCGCGGATGGTCAGTTCCTGACAGCCGGTTCCATTATCTACCGTCAGAGAGGCACGAAGATTCACCCTGGGACGAATGTCATGAAGGGCGGAGATGATACTTTATTCTCTACCGTTGACGGGGTCGTCAAATACGAACACCTCGGCAAGGACAGAAAGAAAGTATCTGTCTATCCTGCAGCGTAAGAAAGAAGCCCTATGGGCTTTTCTTTTTGAGGTGATTTATGCAATTTATCGATAAAGTGAATCTGCATCTGAAAGCAGGCAACGGCGGTAACGGCATCGTCGCTTTTAAGCGTGATAAATACAATCCTCTAGGCGGTCCGTCCGGAGGAGATGGCGGACACGGCGGTTCGATCGTCTTTGCGGTCGATACCAACAAGTCTACGCTCCTGGAACTGCGTTATACGAGGGTCATACGGGCTTTAGACGGCGAAAACGGGAAGACCAACAACATGTATGGGGAATCCCGGGACGACGTCATCGTCAAGGTACCGCTGGGGACGATCGTCAGGGATGCCCAGAGCGGAGAAGTCCTCTGCGATCTCAATGAGAAGGACGCCAGTGAAGTCGTCTGCAGGGGCGGAAAGGGCGGTGCCGGCAACAGGCATTTCGCCACCTCGAGAAACAGTGCCCCGGAATACGCCAAACTGGGAGAAGCCGGGGAAGAAAGAGATGTCATCGTCGAGCTCAAGCTTCTGGCCGATGTCGGTCTCGTAGGTTTTCCGAGCGTCGGCAAGTCTACACTGCTTTCCGTTGTCTCCAACGCGCGACCGGAGATCGCCGATTATCCATTCACGACTCTGACGCCGCAGCTCGGCATGGTGAAGGTCGATGATACCTCCTTTGTCATGGCAGATCTGCCGGGGCTCATTGAAGGAGCCAGCGAAGGCAAGGGTCTGGGGCATGAATTCCTCAAGCACATCGAGCGCTGCCGTCTCATCGTCCATGTCCTGGACATGGCCGGAGGCGGAGAGGGAAGAGACCCTCTCAGCGACTACGAGATCATCAACAACGAACTGAAGCAGTATCCGGGGAACCTGGGTGACCGTCCGCAGATCGTCCTCGCCAACAAGATGGATGAAGACATCGCCGAAGAAAACCTGGCCCGCTTCAAAGAGAAATATCCGGATGTCGAGATCTTCCCGTGCATCACCATCATCCACGAAGGTCTCCAGCCGGTCCTCTACCGCATCAAGGACCTTCTCAAAGAACTGCCGCCATTCCCTCTCTACGACAAGTTCAAGAAAGACGAGAAGATCGTCTACACCTATGAGAAGGAAGAGGAGTTCAAGGTCTTCAACGAAGGCAACGGCATGTGGCGTGTGGAAGGGGAGAAGATCGACCGTCTGTTCGCTCAGACCGACTTCCACGACGACGATTCCGTCCTGCACTTCTCCAGAGCTCTCTCGCGCATGAAAGTCGACGAGATCCTCAAGGAGAGAGGCTGCAAGAACGGCGACCGTGTCTATATCCGCGACTATGGCTTCGACTTTATCGATGAGTGATGATGGGGGTATAATAGAACTATGATCGGATTCTTACGGGGCACAGTCCATGCCTTTGGACTGGATTACTGTCTGCTGGATGTCAACGGTGTGGGCTACCGCATCCGTTTTCATCATCCCGAAGCACTCTCTACCGGGAAAGAAATGACCATCTACACCTATCAGAACGTCCGGGAAGATGAGATCTCCCTGTTCGGCTTCCTGTCTCTGGAGGAGTATGATCTTTTCGTCAAGCTGATCTCCGTCAAGGGTCTGGGTCCGAAGATCGCCACCAACATCCTGGCGACTGCCTCAGTAGGCGCGGTCATAGAAGCCGTGGAGAACGGCGATGTGGCCTTCATGAAGAGGATGCCGGGTGTCGGCAATAAGATGGCCAGCCAGATCATCCTCGACCTCAAGGGAAAACTGGTCGAAGCAGAGACAGCGGCTGCTCCGTATAACGAAAAGCTCAGGACCGCTTCCGAAGCTCTGAAGTCTCTCGGCTACAAGCCAAGCGAGATCAAGGGCGTCATCAAGAAACTCTCGGAAGAGGACATGAGCGAAGACGAATACATCCGTAAAGCCTTAGGCATGCTGGCAAAGTGAGGAGACTATGGAAGAGATCCTTTCCGCTAAGAAACAGATGCTGGACGACGATGTGACGCTCCGTCCGCAGTCTTTGAAAGAATACATCGGCCAGAAGAACATGAAGGACAACCTGGATATTTTCATACAGGCTGCCAAGATGAGAGAGGAATCCCTCGATCACGTCCTGCTCTACGGTCCTCCGGGCCTCGGCAAGACCACGATGGCCTATATCCTGGCCAATGAGATGGGGACCAAGGTCAAGGTGACCAGCGGCCCGAGTATCGAAAGAAGCGGTGACCTGGCGGCGATCTTATCGACCCTGGAGCCGGGTGATATCCTCTTCATCGATGAGATCCACCGTCTGCCGAAGATGGTCGAAGAAGTCCTCTATCCGGCGATGGAAGACTTCGTCATCGACAT
The DNA here is from genome assembly GCA_017419065.1 of Erysipelotrichaceae bacterium. GTDB lineage: Bacteria > Bacillota_I > Bacilli_A > Erysipelotrichales > Erysipelotrichaceae > Colivicinus. The sequence goes on from JAFOMB010000073.1 coordinate 15,929, forward strand.
CGTCGTCGGCAAGGATGAAGGATCCCGTTCCATCCGTCTCGATCTGCCGCCATTTACCTTAGTCGGTGCCACGACACGCTATGGCGCGATCTCTTCGCCTCTGCGTGACCGTTTCGGCATCACCTTCAAACTGGAATACTACACCGAAGAAGAGCTCTCCCAGATCGTCCGCAGGACATCGAGAGTTTTTGAATCCTCCATCGATGAGGAAGCGGTCCATGAGATCGCCAGACGTTCCCGCGGTACTCCGCGTATCGCCAACCGTCTCTTCCGCAGAGTGAGAGACTTTGCGCAGGTCCTCAATGACGGACAGATCGATCTCTCCCTCACGCAGGACGCCCTGGAGAAACTGAAAGTCGACTCCCTGGGATTAGACAGCGTGGATATCCGCTACCTTCGCGGCATCATCGAACGCTACCACGGCGGTCCGGTAGGGGTGGAAGCCATCGCCAGTGCCATCGGTGAAGAGACCATCACCCTGGAAGATGTCAATGAACCGTATCTCCTGCAGATCGGTTTCATCAACCGTACAGCCAGAGGCCGTATGGCAACGCAGAAAGCCTATGAACATCTGAAAATAAATGAGGTTCATCCGCTCTTCTAACTTGATTATCTTTGTTTTTATATGATATTATTTAATGGCGTAAAAAGAGGAGGTCGTAGAAATGAGAGACGATATTACATTCAAGTGCACAGAATGTGGTGAAGAAAACTATATCGGCACCAGAAATAAGAAGAAGCATCCGGAAAAGATGGAAATCAAAAAATACTGCCCTAGATGTAACAAGATGACTGTTCACAAGGAGAAGAAATAAGCGGAAACGCTTATTTTTTGTAGGATATGGAGATCAGACGTTTTGTCCTGGGTCCCATCGCGACCAATACCTATCTGCTCACAGAAGGAGGGGAAGCCCTCCTGATCGATCCGGCGTCCAAGCCGGAGAAACTCATTTCTCTCCTAGGGGACCTGCACTTATGCGGGATCCTTCTGACACACGGCCACTTCGATCACATCAAGGCTGTAGACGGCCTCTATCATCACTATCACTGTCCTGTCTATCTCCATCCCGCTGATGAGGAACTCGCCAGAGACAAGTACTCCGGTGCCTCCTTCGGCCTCACGAGCTATATCAGCGTCCCGACGATCCCTCTTAAGGAAGGGATGACGGAGATCGGACCGTTTCGCTTTGAGACCGTCTTCACTCCGGGCCATACCGAAGGCTCGGTGATCTTCCTCTTTGACCATGACATCTTTACCGGTGATACGCTGTTTCGGGGAAGTGTCGGCCGGACCGACCTCAAGGGTGGAAACAACGTCAAGCTGAAGGATTCCCTGCGCTACTTCCATACCTTAAGCGGCGACTATAAGATCTACCCGGGTCACGAAGAAGAGACGACCCTGGCGGAAGAACTGGTCTATAATCCATATCTTCATTGAAGAAGAGAAAAAATCATCGAAAGATGATTTTTTTGTGAGGAAATCGGCCTCCTCCTGTCAATAAAGATAGTAGAGGAGGGTGAATATGGAAGAGAGACTTCTGGCGATCCTTCGGCTGGCATTGCGGTCGAAAGCTACAGATATCCATTTTACACAGAGGGGTTCGGAGATCATCATCGAGATGAGAGTAGAGAATCATCTAAGGAGGGTGAAGAGCGCCTTTCAGGATGAGAAACTGCTGAGATACCTCCAGTATCTCTCCAATCTCGATGTCGGGAATGTCCTGTCTCCCCAGACAGGACAGTTTGAGATGGAAGTGGACGGGGTGACCCTGTCGCTGCGCTTCGCGGTGATACACTCCTACCGCTTTACCAATGCGGTGCTGCGCATCCTGAATTCCTCTTTGAAGATCGAAGCTTCCAGACTGTCTTCGATTACGGAACAGAACGAACTTTTCGCTTCGCTGATGAAGCTGCCGTACGGCCTCATCCTGTTTTCCGGTCCGACGGGATCCGGGAAGACCACCAGTATCTATGCCTTACTGGAGAGCGTGAAAGATAAGAAGATCTTCACGATCGAAGATCCCATCGAGGTCTATCACGACGGCTTTGTCCAGCTGCAGGTCAATGAATCCCTGGGCTTCGGCTATCACGAAGGGGTGAAGCAGATCCTGAGACACGATCCGGATATCATCCTGATCGGCGAGATAAGAGATGAAAAGGCCGCCCGCATCGCGGTGACGGCTGCCAATACCGGTCATCTCGTCTTATCGACCATCCACGCCTCTACGGCGTCTTCCTGCGTTTCCAGGATGAGCGACCTCGGGGTGAAGGAGGAACATCTCTATGAGATCCTCGTGTGCCTGAGCGGACAGCGGATGATGATCGAAAAGGGCAGCGGGAAAAGAAGGGTCCTCTACGAGATCATGGATCAGGAAGAGATCGCCTACTTCCGGCAGTATGGCCGGAATTCTCCTTCTTTCCAGAGTCTTTCCAGACAGATCGAAGAGGGGAGAAGGGAAGGGCTCTTTGAAGAAAACTAAGTCCCTGTCTTTCCAGGATCTGTGTTTTCTCTCTTCCTTACTCTCGACCGGTCTTTCTCTATCCTTCGCCATGGAGCTTTTGAAGGAGAAAAGGAACGCGGTCATTCTTGAAGATATTTTGAAGAGGATGGAGAAGGGGGAAGGGGCGGAAGAGACCTTTCAGGACCATCTTCCCGAAGGCCTGGGGACCTATCTGCTTCCCCTGTGCCGGGTCCTGCCTTTTCAGGAGGCGCTGTCCTTATCGCTGTCCTTCCGGGAAAGACAGGAGAAAAGCCGGAAGGAGATCCTGGGATCCCTGGCCTATCCGTGCATCCTTCTCTTTGTCTCGCTGACACTTCTCTATCTGTTTGACCTGTACGGCCTCGATACCATCCTGTCCCTGCTTTCCGCCTTTCAGGAGAGCGGGGAGGCCTATCTGATCCTTAGGAAGATCATCCGCGTCGTCATCCATCTCTTCTTTCTGCTTCTCCTCATTTTCCTCGCCGGCTTCCTCTACTTTTCTTCCGCGAAGCGTCTTGTCTATTTCTATGTCCTCTTATCGCGCTGCCTCCCGGATTCGCTTCTCCATCTCTACTACACCGGGGAATTCATCTCATTGTTTGCGGAAACGGTGAAGATGGGCTATAAGACGAAGGAGTCGATGGACATCCTCAAGACCATCCGGAAAAAGCCGGTCATCTCTTTTCTGGCCTATCACCTCGATGAGGAGCTCTCCGGCGGATCCACCCTGAAAGAGGCGGCTTCGCTGGTCTACTTCGATTCCTCTCTTTCTCATTTCCTGCGCATCGCCTCCCACACCTCTTCCTTCGCAGAGATCCTGGAGACCTACGCCGATCTCTGCCTCAAGAGGATACAGAAGAAGGCGAAAGCGCTGACGCTTGTCATACAGTGCCTTTCCTACGCCTTCATCGGGATCGTGCTGATCTTCATCTACCGGATCCTCTTCATCCCCATGCAGGCGATATCCGGCTTCTAGAAAGGAGTTCCATGAAACGAAATGCCTTTACGCTTCTGGAAATGATCGTCGTCGTCATGATCATCTCCATCCTCTTCCTCCTCACCGTTCCCAACGTCACCAAGGTCATACAGTCCGTCGACGCAAAGGCCTGCAACGCCATGACCAAGGTCATCGATACGGCCATCGTCCAGTACAAGCTCGACCATGATTCCCTGCCTTCCAGCATCCAGGATCTCGTCTCGGGCGGCTATATCACGGAGTCGCAGACGGTGTGCTCCAATGGCAAGTCCCTCTATCTCCAGGACGGGCATGCGGTCCATGACTAGAAGGGCCTTTACCCTGGTGGAGATGCTGGCAGGGATGGCGGTATTGTCCTGTCTTCTCCTCTTCTTTCTTCCCCATCTGGAGGTCTCTGACACCTCCCATCTCTGCTTTATCGAAAACTATCTCCAAGACTTTTTAGAGGCCTACAGCGGAAAGAGATATACAGAGGTGGAAGGAAGTGACTTACACTTCAACACCGATGGCAATATCAATCTCGGAAAGACTCTCTACTTCGGTCCCCATCACGTGATCGTCCATCTGGCCAACGGCTATCTCACCTGTGACTAGGAAGGCCTTTCTGTTTGCGGACAGCCTCGTCTGTATCGCCGTTGTCTCGGCTTTGGCACTCCTGTGTCTTTCGGTATATCAGCTCCGGGAGAACCATCAGGATCTTAAAGAAAGCTACGGGGAGAGGATGGAGGAGAGACTTGAGATGATCTTCCATGGGATCCCGCCATGCGAAAGGTGTGTATGGGAAGATGAGCAGCCTTAGAAACCTGCTGGCACTGATCATCCTGATCGCTTTCCTGCCGGTGAGTCTTTCTGTCTTTCGGGCCTGCGGCTTCTATGAGTATGAGTATCTTGAGATGGAGGAGGAGATAGAGCTCATGAAGCTGAGGGAAGTGCTCTTGCTTTCCTATGAACTGGAAAGGACAGATCACGAACTGCGCTTCTTCTATCAGGGAAAGCCTCACACGCTGTCTCTTATCAGCGGGAAGCTCATCCTTCAGCCGGGGACCGTGATCTATCTGAGCGGGATAGAGGATCTTCATTTCCATGAGAAAAACGGCTGTATCGCCGTTTTCTATGCCAGAGAGGGGAGGGAGTATGAAAAAACGCTCTTCAGAGCGGAAAGCCTTTATCTCCGAGATCTTCCTGATCATCTTTCTGAACTGCCTGAATCTATCCCTTCTTCAGATCAGCTATCTGGAGACCTATTCGAGGATCATGGAGGGGATGGAAGACTACCTGGAGATCTTCGGGAGAGAAGCAGTGATCATGGAGAGACTGAAATGCCACTACCTGAATGAGGAAGAGGGGACTCCGGAAGGGGATTCCCGGTTAGTCAGTATCAATGGAAAAGAGTACACTTACTCTCTCGTCTTTGAAGGAAGGACATGTACCTATACAGTGGAGGACAGGATGATCACGTCTTTCTGCTTTTCCTGAAGGTGTCTGTTTTCAATTTGAAAGATTTTTCTATATAATGGGAAGGT
>JAFOMB010000074.1 GCA_017419065.1 Erysipelotrichaceae bacterium
AGCCGTCATCGTTGCGGGCGATCAGAGTCGATCCGTCGATACTGGCTTTTCTTCCGACGAGGATGGTCGTACATGGCATAAACATCTTCTCCTTTACCTCTACAGAATACTCCAAAGGAAGGGAAAAGAAAAATCGGAGAAACTCCGATTTATAACCAGCGGTCGATGAAGCTGTCGACCTTGTTTTCGATCATCTCTGATCTCTTGCGGACGATGTCGAGCCCGCTGGCGAGTTCGGCTGCCGCATAGAAGAGATTGTCGGTGATCTTTCCGTCACTTAACAGAGTCGGCTTCTTATAGACGAAGGAATCTGATACCACCTGATATCTCTTCCAGGCCGCTGCCACAGAGTCTTCCCAGGAGAGATAGAGTTCCTCCATGGCTCTTTCCCCGGTCTTACGGAAGAGTTCTTTATTGTCCCCGAGCTCCAGGAGTTTCTTGGCCAGGGAGGAGGCATCCTCTTCGATCAGGAAGGCATTCTGGTCTTCCGTGACTTCTTCCGCGGCACAGCTTCCTCTGATCAGTACAGAGGAAAGACCGCTGGCAGAGGCTTCCGAGACGACGATGCCGTTGGTATCGAACGTCGACGGGAAGAGGAAGAGATCAGCCAGGGAGTAGAAGCCCTTGAGGATAGTCCGGTCGCGGAAGGCGCCGGTAAAAAGGCAGTCCTCCATGAGTCCCAGGTCCTTTGTGTATTCTTCGATCTGTTCTCTCTCCATGCCGTCACCCACAAAGATCATCAGGAAGTTCTTTCCCTCTTTCTTTAAAGTCTTCAGGGCATCGAGAATGATGCGGATGCCTTTGTACCACATCATCCTTCCCACGAAGAGATAGACAGGACGGTCTGACGGGATACGGTAGTCTTCTCTCAGCTTCGAGATGATGTCATCCGGAGCTTTTCCCTTGTCGAAGTCGACGCCGTTTCTCATGACGATGTATTTCCCCTGATAGCCTAAGGAACGGAGATTTTCCCCGGCTCCCTTGGAGACCACCCATACCTCATCGGCATAGGAGATGTTCTCTACGAGGCTCCTGATGGCGATATCCTGGAGGATCTTCGCGTCGACAGCCCGTTTGATATCGATATCGAACTTGGTGTGGTAGTGTAAGATGATCGGCTTCTCCAGTTCGTCCCGGAGCACTCTGGCCAGGACCATGGAGGAGATAGGACAGTGGGCGTGGATGATGTCGATGTTCTTACGCTTGTATTCGCTGAGATGGCTGAGCCTGAGCGGGATGCCGAAGCGGTAGCCTGCCAGCTTGGTGGTATCCAGGGAATCATAGCGTATCACTTCGAAAGGATAAGGATCATAGACATTCGGATAATTCGGTGTCCCTACGATCGCGTGACCGTAGTTCTTTTCGATGATGGAAGCGTAATTGAAAACAGCGTTGGCGACTCCGTCGATCATCGGCGGAAAGGAATCGTTCAGCAGACATATATTCTTGATCGTTGACATAACTCCATTATAAACAAAAAAGAGGACGATGTCCTCTAATCGACGAAGCGGTAGCCGACGCCGACTTCCGTGATGATGTACTCCGGTCTGGATGTGTCTTTCTCGATCTTTCTCCTCAGGGCGGCCATATAGACGCGTAAGGACTGGAAGTCATCTTCGCTTTCATAGCCCCAGACTTCCTTCTGGATGAATTTGTGCGTCAGGACCTTGCCTTTATGACGTACCAGCAGTCTTAAGATACGGAATTCGATCGGGGTGAAGTGGACAGGTTCTCCCTTCAGGAAGGCCTGATGGGCATCGAAGTCGATGGTCAGATCCCGGCATTCAAATACGGAAGAGACGCTTTCCGCCGGAGCAGCCTTGCGTAAGGCGGCACGGATCCTGGCCATGAGTTCGGCGATATTGAAAGGCTTGGTGACATAGTCATCGGCGCCGTTGTCTAGGGCTTCGACCTTCTCTTTTTCATCGCTGCGGGCAGAGACGACGATGACCGGGACCTTGGAGATCTCCCGGATCTGATAGAGGACCTCCATCCCATCGATATCCGGAAAGCCGAGGTCGAGAAGGACGAGGTCAGGATGTTCGGAGAGAAAGGAAGAGATGCCGCTGAGACCGTTCTCCGCGATCAGCGGTTCATAGTGATTGGTGGTCAGCGCAACCTTGAGAAGACGCACGATAGCCGGGTCATCTTCAATGATCAGGATCCTTTTTTCCATGTCTATTCTCCTTTCTCCGGGATATTGAAGCGGAAGGTAGCTCCGCCTTCTTCATTATTGAAAGCTTCGATATGTCCGCCATGAGCTTCAACGATGGCCTTGCAGATGGATAATCCAAGACCGTGGCTTCTTCTTCTGTCCTGATTGACAGACAGGGAATAGAAGTCTTCAAAAATGCCCGGGAGCTTCTCTTTCGCGATACCGCCTCCGTTATCGGAGACTTCAAAGCTGACGCCTCCTTCCTCCGGCAGGACTTTGATATGGACCTTTGTCCCCTTCTTCGTATGACGCAGGGCATTGTCGATCAGATTGAGGAAGACCTGTATCAGCAGGTTCACATCCGCATCGACGGTGACGACTTCCTCCGGATAGGAGATGCTCAAAGGCAGCTGCCCGTTTCTTCTCTTGACCTTTTCAGAGACCTCAAAGAGAATGTCATCCACCGGTTCCTTCGTCCTGTTCAAAGAGACCTTGTCGCTTTCCAGTCTTGTCATATCCAGGAGGTTGTTGACGAAGACAGAGAGGTCGCAGGATTCGTCATAGATATCGCGTATGAGGGCTTTCTTGGCCTCGTCATCGATATCTTCATAGTTCTCGCTCAAGAGGTCGGATCCGCTCTGTATCATCGTCAGAGGGGTCTTGAGATCGTGTGAGAGAGCTCTCAGGATCGAGGACTTGAACTTCTCCTTCTCCATGGCGAGTCTCGTGGTCTCTTCTTCAAGACGTATCGTGTTCTTGTCGAGGGCTACGACGAGCTCTTCGACGACATTTTCTACGAAAGTCCTGTCATAGACTTCATCTTTATTCTGATAGCTGATGACGATGACGCCATAGTCCTTGACGGAAGACTGTACCGGGAATACGGTCTTTTCAAATCCCGAAAAGCCCGGGGTGTCCTTATCGACCGGGCTGTGATGACTCAAGGCATAGCGCATGGCATCCTTTACTTCATCGCTGTTCTGTTCATCTCCATAGCACTTCCCCTTCAGAGTCAGGATAGAGATCTTCCCTTCGATCTTCCTGCGCAGACCTTCATAGAGAGAGTGGATGATCTCCTCGTTGTTCTGGGCATTCAGGAAGTCGGAGGAGAACTGGTATAAGGCATTGACCTTGTCTTCATTCCTCCGGGAGATGCGGATCTGATTCTGCAGACGGATGACCAGGGAGTTCACCATGAAGGTGACGACGATCAGCATGATGAAGGAGACGTAGTTGTTGGTATCATCGACCACGAAGCTGAAACGCGGCTCCGTGATGAAATAGTCAAAGGAAAAGACGGTGATGAGACTGGCTAAAAGACCGTAGTAGATGTTCTTGAATTCGATGATGATGATGAGGATGGCCAGTACGAAAACCAGGTAGATGTTTTCATCCTTGACGTTGAGTGAATGCATGGCGAGCTCCAGGATGACCGTGAGAAACATGATCCCCGTGAAGATCAGCAGATTTCTGTATTTTCTTAACAGATTCAATATTCCCTCTTTCTGATATCGGCACTGCCCCGAAGGATGGCCTTGAAGACGACCATGATCTCCAGTCTTCCTAAGAACATTCCGACGATGGCTGTCCACAATATTATTTTACTAGCAGAATAGCCGGTTATGCCAACAGAGAGACCGACAGTCGATAAGGCAGAGGAGAATTCCAGCATGGAATCCTGCAGGGAATAGCCGCCCATGGTGAATATCAGCGATCCCAGGAAGAAGAGCAGGATGTAGAAGAAGACATAGGTCGTCGTGGAGGAGATCTCGTCTTTTTCCAGGACTTCCTTCTTGCCGGTGCGGTAGATATAGTGTGTCGTCACCATTCTCGGGTTCATGATGGCTTCCTTGATGGAATAGTAGATGCCCTTGAGGACGACGATGACGCGGTACTGCTTGATACCGCCGCCGGTGGATTCCTGGTTGCCGCCTACCAGCATCATCAGGATCATGATGGTCTGGAAACCTGCCGGAAGCAGGGCGAGATCCTTGACGGATGAGAAGCCGGTGGTAGTGACACAGGAGACAAACTGGAATATCGATATGCGGAAGCTCTCTCCGAGGCTGGCCGCATAGCCCTTTGACAGCAGGTCATAGCACATCAGAGGCAGGAATATCAGGACGAGACTCAGCAGGAACTTCGTCTCGCAGTGTCTCCAGATCTTTCCGAACTTCCTTCTGAAGAGGTAGAGATGGATCATGAAGTTGGTCTGTCCCAGCAGCATGAGCACGATCGTGATGACCTCGACAGACAGGGAGTGATAGCCGTAGATGCTCTCGCCTATGACCCCGAAACCGCCGGTAGAAAGAGCGGCAATAGAGGTGTTGATCGCATCGAAGACCTTCATGCCGGAAAGGATATAGGCCAGAGTCCCGAAGAGGATATAGAGCGAGTAGATCGATAAGATCAGTCTCGAACAGGCGACCAGATTCGGCATCAGCCGGTCGGAGTGGCCTTCCGCGTGATAGAGGTTGATGCCATAGCGGTCTGAAAAGGCCGAGGTGATGATGAGGACGAGGCCTACGCCTCCCACAAACAGCGTGATGCTTCGAAACATCAGGAAGATGTGCGGAGTATGATCGACATCTACGACAGAAAGACCGGTGGTCGAATAGCCGCTGGTCATCTCAAAGACAGCCTGGGTGAAGTTGTAGTCTCCCTTCAGGATCCAGGGTACTGTTGAGATCAGGATCGCCGAGATCCAGATCAGGACGACCAGAAAGGAATCGTAGTTCTTTTCCAGTTTGACGATCTCGCTGTCCTTGAAGAAATAACGTAAGAGATAGCCGAAAAAGATGGCGGTGATCCCCGGTATGACAAAGCAGGAGGCATAGCTGATCTCTTCCGGATAAAAGGGAAGGACCAGAAGAGGAAGCAGCTGTATCCCTCCTATCAGCATCACAAAGATGCTGAGATAGAAGAAGATCAGCCGGTAATAACGCATGCTCATGAGCGCTTCCTCTGCAGGATCTTCACGATCTCATCCCGGTGTTCCAGTGTCGTCACCAGGATGACCCGGTCAGCTTCCTTCAGGACCGTCTGGCCGTTCGGGATGATGACCTTGCCTTCTCTGGTGATGGAGGCCACCGTCGCCTTATCAGAGATCGCGATCTGGGAGAGGGACTTGCCCAGGACATCGAGGTCATTCCCCAGACGCAGTTCGGCGATGAAGATCTTCTCATTTTCCAGAGAAAGGGTGTTGATGAGATTTTCGATCGAGGAGATATTGCGCACCTGTTCGCCTAATAAGTAGGTCGAACAGACGACGGAGTCCAGTCCCAGGGACTTGAAGAGACCGACGTTCTTCGGGTTCTTGACCGTGGCGATGCAGCGCTTGACAGACAGATGTTTCTTGGCCAGCTTGCAGGCGACATAGTTCTTGTAGTCGTCTTCCGACAAGGCGATGAAGAGGTCGGCGAACTCCGCCCCGGCTTCCTTGAGATCTGTCTCTTTTGTACAGTGTCCCCTCATGACCGGGATACCGCTCGATAAGGAGAGGTATTCACAGGTATTCTCATCTTCATTGATCACCAGAAGATCATTGTTCTTGGAGTTGAAGAGATGTATCAGGTAATCGGCCTCATGACGGCCGTCAGCGATCACGACTTTCATTCCTTGCCCTCGCTTTCGTTGTGCTGTGCGAAGAAATCCAGAGACAGATCAAAAGGACAGATGCAGATGGCCTTCGGATCGACCAGTTTGGCCTTGCGGGAGTCCTTGAGTCTCACGAAGATCTCCGGAACGCTGTAATGATAGGCGCAAAGATCAGCCAAAAAGATATTGACGTTGTCATCATCGGTGACCAGGATGACCCTGTCTGCTGTCTTGATGCCGCTGTTTTCCAGCAGCTGTGTATCTGTCGCGTCTCCGACTTCCACGAAGCCGCTGTAGTCAGCCAGACGTTCGATCTTCTCCGGGTTCCTGTCGATGATCGTCACATTGGCGTGGTTGTTGAGGGAGCGGGCGATGGAAGTACCCAGTCTGCCGGCTCCGATGATAAATGTATTCTTAGTCTTCATCAGCGTCACCTACGATCTCGATCGTGCGTATATACTGTTCGTTGACATATTTGAGCTTTTTGGAGAGCGTATCCCTGATCACAAGGAAAGTGCCTTCTTTTTTGAGATAGTAACCGTTGCATACAAGGGATCCCTGTGTAGCATGGAAATAGATCCTGATGATCTTTCCTTCGAAGTCTTTCATAAAGAAAACCTCCTTTTCACCTTCATGGTAAAAGGAGGTCCCGTTAATAATCTATTTGAGATTTAGGCGAGAAGTGTTAAAAATCTGTTAAAATCAGTAGTTCTCTTCCAGCAGTTCGAAGTAGGCTCTCGGATGGGCGCATACCGGGCAGAGTTCCGGCGCTTCCTTGCCGTGATGGACATGACCGCAGTTGCGGCAGATCCAGGTCTTCTCATCGAGTTTGACGAAGACGGAGTCTGTTTCGATGTTCTTCAGAAGAGCGAGATATCTTTCTTCGTGGTGCTTTTCGATAGCGGCTACGCCTTCGAACTTCTCAGCGATCTCATCGAAGCCCTCTTCTCTGGCTTCCTTCGCCATACGGACATACATGTCTGTCCATTCGCCGTTTTCCCCTTCCGCAGCTGCCTTGAGGTTTTCCGGTGTGGACTTGATGCCGTCCAGGAGCTTGAACCAGATCTTGGCGTGTTCCTTTTCGTTTTCAGCTGTTTCTAAGAAGAATGCGGCGATCTGTTCATAGCCTTCCTTCTTGGCTTTTGAGGCATAATACGTGTATTTGTTTCTGGCCTGGGATTCGCCCGCAAAGGCTTCCCAGAGGTTCTTTTCTGTCTTGCTTCCTTTGAATTCCATTCTTGTTTTTCTCCTTTTTATCTATTCTCCCATATCGAACCAGAATTTGGAATACTCTCCTTCCTTCGAATCCACTCCATAGTCAAAGCCGTGCAGTTCCAGCAGGCTCTTCGCCAGGGAGAGACCGATGCCGGAGCCGATATGCGAACGCTTGTGTTCCTTGTCGACCTTATAATAGCGGTCCCAGATGAGGTCTTTCTTGTCTGACGGGATGCCGGCGCCGTTGTCATAGACGTAGATGCGCCGCTTCCCTTCGTGTTCCTCTTCTCCCAGGATGATGGTCTTTTCTTCCTTGTCGTTATAGTTCAGGGCGTTGTTTAAGAAGTTGTAGAGGACCTGGGTGATCCTTCCCCTGTCCATTTTGAATGTCTTATCATCGATCAGTTTCAGTTCAAAGGAGACATTCTTCTCCTCGCAGTGCTTTTCATACTGACGGTAGACACCCTGCAGGAGGTCATTGATACTGACATCTTCCGGATGCAGTTCCAGGGCTCCGGAATCGCTCTTGGAGACATCCAGGAGGTCATCGACCAGGGTGGAGAGCCTTCTGGCTTCATCGATGATGACGTTGATGTTCTCCTCGTTGTTTTCCGAAGGCAGATCCCTTATCATCTCCCCATAGCCGACGATCATCGTCAAAGGAGTTCTCAGGTCATGGGAGACATTGCCGATGAGTTCCTTCTTGGCCTTATCTGCCTTGAGTATCTCCTCATTGGCTTCTACCAGCGTATCATTGAGCTCATCCAGTTCCAAGGAGCGGGCTTCGACGTTCTCATATTTCCCCTTCGGGAGGTTCCTGGCACCGGCGCTGATGTCCTTGATCGGCTTGATGAAGAGTTTTGACAATAATAATGCCAGTACGACTGTCGTCAGGATGACGATGACGGCGATCATCAGGAACTGGGAGCGTATCGTCGAGATCGTGGCTGCCAGAGGCGTTACCATCGTCGATACCAGCAACAGCACATCATCTTCTTCATAGGTGATATCCTTCGCGTAAATGTAGATATCCAGGAAGCTGTCCGGCCCCATGCGGTACTGATAGTTGTCGAAAAGATAGCTGCCGCCGTTCTCCTCGACGGTCTTCTCCATCTGGAAGATCGTCATGAGATCCAGTCCCCGGAGAGGTCCGGCACTTCTCTGATCGAGCTCCCGTATGTCTTCATTATTGGAGATCAGGCGGACATTGACTTCATTGGAGAAGACATAGCCGTCTATGACATCTTCCAGATCTTCTTCCTTCAGGATCTCCTGTTCGATCTTCTCCGCTGTCGAGATCAGGGAAGAGATCTTTTCCTTCTTGTAGAAGTCATCAAGAAAACCCGTCTGGAAGACATAGATGAGTCCTAAGACCAGCAGGATGAAAAGAAGCAGGGATACCAGGATCTGTGTCCTAAGACTGGATTTCCTTTTCAAAACGGTATCCTACCCCTCTGATCGTCGTGATGTATTTCCCATAGTCGCCGAGATCCTTTCTCAGCAGTTTCATATGGGTATCCAGCGTTCTGTCATCACTGTCGTATTCATAGCCCCAGATCTTTGAGAGGATCGCGCTTCTCGTGAGAGCGTTGCCTCTGTTTTTTACCAGGTACAGTAAAAGTTCATATTCTTTGTTCGGAAGGTCGACTCTTTTTCCTTCGATCGTGACGGTATGGGCATCCTCATCGATGATCATGTCGCCGACACTGATCGTCGTGCTGGCGGCATTCTCCCTCTTCAGGATGACCCGTATCCTCATCATCAGTTCCTTCAGGGAGAAAGGCTTGGTGACATAGTCTTCCCCGCCCACATCAAAGCCATGGATGCGGTCATACTCCTGTCCTAACGCCGTAAGGAAGATACAGTGGACATCTCTTGTCTCCCTCATCTTCTTGAGGGCCTCATAGCCGTCCATCTCCGGCATCATGACGTCCATGACGACCGCATCGAACTGCCCCGTTTCAAAAATCCGGACAGCCTCTGCGCCATTGGAGGCACAGGTCACTTCGTATCCTTCGTGTTCCGCATATTTCCGTATCATCTCACGGATCTTTTCTTCATCATCTACTACGAGTATCTTTGCCATAACTCTACTCTACCTTCCCTGTGTGAAAAGAAACTGAAATTTCCTCTTTCATTATTGCACAAAAAGGGTATAATATAATTACGCATTGGGATATAGCCAAGCGGTAAGGCAGTGGACTCTGAATCCACCATTCAAAGGTTCGAATCCTTTTATCCCAGCCATAGAAAAGAAAACGTCTGAGTGATCAGACGTTTTTTGTTTCCGGATGTAAGTATTTATCGGAGTAATACTGGTAGAGCGCCTTGAAGGCATCCGAGTCATGTTTGAGGTCGTGGAGATACTGATGCGTATAGAATTCATCATCCGAGACTTCAATGACAGCGACAGCGATGTTGGAACAGTGATCGGATACTCTTTCACAGTTGTTGATGATATCCGACCAGTCAAAGCCTTCCTTGATCGTACAGGAGCCTTCGACCACTCTCTTGACATGGGAATCCATCATATCATCAGCCATGACATCAATGACTTCCTCTAACGGTTCTACCTGAGCACTGCTGGCCAGATCATCTTCCACAAAGCTTCTTGAGGCGAAATCGACGATCTCCGAGAGGGCTGTGATCATATTGCGCAGTTCGACCATGGCTTCATCCGAGAAGCTCTTGTTTTCATCATGGAGTTTCTTGGCGATATCGGCAATATTGAGCGCATGGTCACCGATCCTTTCGACATCGGTGATGACATGGAGACACTTGGAAGAGATTTTGGAGTCATCTTCCGAGAGTTCCATGCGGGAGAGTTTGACTAAGAATGTATCCAGTTCATCTTCATACCAGTCGATGTCGTTTTCTGTTTTGCGTATGAATTCATAGTCCTTCTCATCGTAGTCTGTTAAGAGCTTGAGAGAGAGCTGCAGGTCATCCTTGGCCATGGAGACCATTTCCTTGGTCTTGGAGAGGCATTCACGCACAGCGATGGCCGGACGGCTGAGCAGTCTTTCATCGATGAAGACACGGACTTCTTCCGGTGTCTCACGGACAAATTTCTTTGACAGGGAGATGATCTGCTTCTCTAACAGGAAGGAGACCAGGGTGTTGAAGATGTTGAAGACGGTGTGGATCATGGCGACAGAGAAGCTCGTAGCCAGAGTGAGCAGGATGGCATCCGCATGGACGATGTTCATGAGAATCTGAACGATCAGGACGAACATGGCAGACAGCGTATTGACCAGCACCTGCATGACAGCGACTCTCTGAGCATTGCGGTTGGTGCCGATGGCTCCGATGACACCGGTGATACAGGTACCGATATTGGCGCCTAATACCAGTGGAATAGCCATCTGATAGGTCATCGTTCCGGACAGCGCAAAGGCTTCGACGATACCGATCGTCGCTGCGGAAGACTGGATGAGTCCGGTGAATAAAGCGGATACCAGTAAAGCCAGCAGCGGATTGGTGAACATCACCAGCATATCGGCGAACCATGGCTCATCAGCGATGAGTTTCATCGAGTCAGACATGAAGTTCATGCCGTACATCAGGATCGCAAAACCGAGGAGCATGATCCCGATATCTTTTTTCTTCTCATTCTTTCCGGTCATCTTCAGCAGGATCCCCACGAAGGCGAGGATCGGCGAGAAGTATTTCGGATTGAGCAGCGAGAGGATGCTGAATTCCCCTCCTCCGACAGATGTCAGAGATAAGAGCCAGCCGGTAAAGGTCGTTCCGACATTGGAACCCAGGATGATCGGCAATGTCTTGGAGTACTCGATGATCCCTGAGTTGACCAGGCCTACCAGCATGACCATGGCGCCGCTGGAGGACTGGATCGCAATGGTGATCAGAGCACCCAGTAAAAAGCTCATGACCTTATTGGAGGTCACCTTCTTCATGGAGGCTTCCAGTTTGCCTCCGGCCATCTTCTCTAAGGAAGAAGACATGACGGACATACCGTACAGGAAGAAGGACAGGCCGGCAATGACCTGCAGCATGGAATAAAGATCCATATTCTATCTCCTTTGAAAATATGCACAGTCTTTCGCTGTGACATTCCTCTTCACAGCGTGTTGATACTCGAGTCTCACAGTTTAAAGGTCACCGGAACCGCTCCGTGCTGACGGTTCCCCTGCGCATGATCTGCGTCTGTTACTCCCTCGTGTCCATTTTACCCAAGAAAAAAGACCCCGTAAAGGGTCTTAGGACTGATATCTTTTCCGTCTGCGCAGCCTCTTCTGATTCTCGATGAGCAGGAATCTGGCGACCAGATAACTGCCTGCAAGGATACCGATGAAGCATAAGACGACAGTATACCATTTCACATCATGGACCATAAAGAAGAAATACGGTCCCTTAAAGATGTTCAGGTAGTTGATCACCAGCATGACGATCCCATAGATCAGTGTCACAGCCAGCGGATACCAGATCGTCTTCTTCTTATTGTAGCGTCTGTCGTTTTCAAAGAAGATGAAGGAGATGACGGCTGCGATCGGATTGAGGGTATGGGTGAACAGCATCGAATCGCCGATGAAGAAGTACCACCATGGCCAGCTGCCTCCCGAGAGGACACTCTGCGGGACAAGCAGGGAAGCGACGACCAGGAAGGTGACGCTCAGCATGAGCACCGAGGTGAACTTCAGGATCAGGACCCATCCCGGCACTTCACTCATGTCTTTCTTCGTGAGAAGGAAGATGATCAGAAGCACAGAGGCGATACCTGCCAGGAGATTGGAGTTCTGGGTGTAGTACGGAAATAGCGGGATGCCTTTGGAAGTGGAAAGATAGAGGCCGACGACCGAGAAGATGACGATCGCCGCATTGCATAGAATGGCACCCTTCTTCTTATCCATGGATGATCTTGTCTACCGTGCCTTTCAGATAGTCGCCGGTATAGCTGTCCATATTGCCGTTATCAGCCAGGTCAGCCAGTGTCGGATCCATAGGCAGTTTCGATGTCAGATCGAGACCGTACTTCTCCGCCATCTTTTCGGAGTTGTCGTTCTTGTAGATGTGGATCTCTCTGCCGCAGTCCGGGCACTTCACATAGGCCATATTGTCGACTAAGGCATAGACTTTCTTATCGACCTGTTTGGCCATATTGATGGTCTTTCCGACGATCATACCGACAAGCTGGGACGGGCTCGTCACCATGACGAAGCCGTCTACCGGAATAGTCTGGACGATCTGGATCGGAACATCTCCGGTTCCCGGAGGCATATCGATGACCATATAGTCGAGTTCTCCCCAGTAGACTTCGGAATAGAACTGGTTGATGACGCCGCCTAAGATCGGACCTCTCCATAAGACCGGGACATCTTCGTTTTCCAGCATCATGTTGATGGAAACGACTTCGATGCCGCTTTCTGTCTTAGCCGGATAGATGCCGTATTCATCGCCGAAGAGTTCCTTCTTGAGACCGAACATCTTCGGGATAGACGGTCCGGTGATATCCGCATCCATGATGCCGACCTTATAGCCTCTCAGCTGCAGTTCCTTGGCGAGCAGGGCCGAGACCGTCGATTTTCCGACGCCGCCCTTACCGGATGTGACGCCGATGATGTGCTTGATGGAAGAACCTTCCATCATTGTCAGTTCTTTACGGGATCCGCAGTTCTGTCCGCATGTACCGCAGTTATGTGTGCAGTTTTCGCTCATGTTTTCCTCCTGTAGTTTATTGTCCGAACAGCTCTTCGCTGTTTTCATCATTGCTGTATTCCGGCAGATCCGGAAGTTCGTTGAGAGAGTAGAGTTTGAAAGAATCCATGAACTCTTCCGTGACCTCATAGAGGATAGGCCTTCCCGGCGCTTCACTCCTTCCGGCTTCCCGGATGAGATTCCTGGCCATCAGCTTCCTTAACATCATATCCGCTCCGACCCCTCTGAGCTCTTCGATCTCAACTCTGGTAATCGGCTGCTTGTAGGCGATGATCGCCAGTGTCTCTAAAGCACTCTGGGAGAGAGTGTTCGGCTTGGCGGTGTGGAAGAGC
>JAFOMB010000075.1 GCA_017419065.1 Erysipelotrichaceae bacterium
GCCTCATCGCCACTGTACATACAGCTTAAGGAGTTGAGTTCCCAATGGCTGTGACCGTTTAAGAGGATGATGTTGTCATACTTCTGTAAAACATTCTTCAGAGCTGTCTCATTGGCGACACCGTTCCATCCCTGACCAGGCAGAGAACCGGAAACGGTGTTGTAGAAAGACTGGTGGAGGAAGAGGAAGACAGGTTTGTCTTCGCCTTCCGCTTCGATGCCTGCCAGAGTCTCATCGAGCCATTCAAGCTGCTCGTTGGACAGATGAGCCCAGACGCCGTTCCATCCTTGATCCTTCGGTACAGCAGAAGCTTCATGTCCTAAGTAGACAAAGTGATAGCCGTCGACGACTTCATCATAGTACGTGCTTTCCGGAACGGCATCGAGGTTGGAATTGAAGGTATAGGCCCACTTTTCGAACTGGTGATTCGGATTGCCGGCGTACCAGTCGTGGTTGCCGACAGACATGTGGATCTCCGGCAGTGTGCCGTTGCCGGCTGCCAGAGCGTTCTGATAGAGGTCATAGACCTTCTGGAATTCCGCATTGATACCGGTATTGGCGATATCGCCGTTGATGAAGATACCTAAGCTCTCCGGAGAGTAGGCCTTGATGTCTTCCAGCAGCTGCGAGAAGTGCTGGTTGGACAGCGTGACTTCTCCGGTCGCACCGGCATCTGTTGTGACGTGGATATCGGATGTGATCTGGAATTCCGCTAAAGGCTTTTCGATCTTGTAGGTACTGTTGGCCGGGAGATCGACAGAGACATAATCTTCAGACAGGGTAAATCCGTTGGAAGCGTAGGCGATGAGTTTCTTCGCCCCTTCCGGGATGATGGTATGGGAATACATCTCATGTCTTGTCACTGCGTCGTTGAGCTTGAACATAGCCAGAGACGTATAGCCCTCTAACGGCTTTCCGTTTTCATCGGCCCAGTACATGACGCAGTGTGCCGCATCGTCATTATCGACATCTTTCGTGATCGTGACGACACCGTTGGCGAAACCGTCTGTCGGATCCTCCAGTTCATAGGTAATGGATTTGAGAGGCGGTACATCCAGGTCTCCCACAACCGTGATCTTCTTGCAGATCGGCTTGTTGTCGGAGCCTTTGGCAACATGATACTGTCTGTTGTCAAAGAGGACCAGATAATATTCGCCACCTGCGATCGTATTCGACGGATTGGAGCTGTCCCCATTGTGCGTCGTCGTCTGCAGGACTGTCGGCTTACCCGGGATATACGGGCTTTCGTTGACATAGTACCAGTAGATCGTCGTGATGTTCTTTCTCATCAGATCGCCGTTGGCCTGCAGCTGAACATAGCCGTCGGCACCGACAGTGACATCATCTTTTCCGTAAAGGCCTACCCAGTAATCGGTTCCGCCTCCGGCTGTGACAATGATGTCTTCGCGGATGTTGTAGACATCCTTATCGGTCTTCAGGACCGGGTTGGTAGTACCGATGGAATATCTGCCTGAGATGTGGATATCAACACTGAGCGGTTCTTCGCCGTCTGTTCTCTCCAGGAGAATGACATAGTCACCGGTACGAAGTGTCGCATCGGCTTCCCTGGTCATGGAGATCTGTCCGTAAGCCAGGATGTTGAGGGTCTTGCCGGAGCGGGCTGTTATGGAGCCGATCACTTCGCCGATAGAATAGGAGAAGATCGGTTCAACTGCATCGTAGTTCTCGCCTTTCTTGTACAGAGA
>JAFOMB010000076.1 GCA_017419065.1 Erysipelotrichaceae bacterium
AAAAGAAAGCTACAGTAAAGACAAGAAGACCGGGAGGAAAAGGACAATGATGGATATGTACTGTTGTTGCAGAGAGAATCTGATTTCCCGGGAACTTCGGTGATGTTTTCATCATCAATCAGGTGAGAAGGAAGTCCGGGAAGAAACCCGGTCTTTTTCTTACAAAAAGGAGAACATTATGAAAAAAGTATACACAAGTGTTGAAGAACTCATCGGCAATACCCCTCTGTTAGAACTCGTACATCTGGAAGAGGAATACCAGACAAAGGCGAAGATCTATGCGAAGCTCGAATACCTGAATGCGACAGGATCCGTCAAGGATCGTATAGCCAGGGAAATGATTTTGGATGCGGAAGAGAGAGGTGTCCTTCAGAAAGGGGCGACGATCATTGAACCGACCTCCGGAAATACCGGTATCGGTCTGGCCGCTGTCGGAACAGCCAGGGGCTACCGGGTGATCATTGTCATACCGGAGACCTTCTCCATCGAAAGAAGAAAACTCATCAAGGCCTATGGGGCAGAGATCGTCCTGAGCGAGGGTTCCAAAGGCATGCCGGGAGCTATCGCCAAGGCAAATGAACTGGCTGAAGAGATCCCGGGATCCTTTATTCCGGCACAGTTCGACAATCCGGCCAACTGGCGTGCCCACTACAAGACGACCGGTCCGGAGATCTATGATGCCCTTGACGGAGATGTTGATATCTTCATCGCCGGTGTCGGGACAGGCGGTACTCTCACAGGTACCGGCAAGTATCTCAAGGAACTGCTTCCGGGTGTGGAAGTCATCGCGGTAGAACCGGATTCCTCCGCGGTACTCTCCGGAGAACCGGCCGGCAAGCACGGCATCCAGGGTATCGGGGCCGGATTCATCCCGAAGGTACTGGATACGAATATCTATGATAAAGTCGTCAGAGTCACGACAGAAAACGCGATACAGACCTCGGCACACTTCTCCAGAAAAGAAGGTGTCCTCGTCGGCATCTCTGCCGGAGCAGCGTTATGGGCCGCTCTGGAAGAAGCGAAGAAAGAAGAAAACGAAGGAAAGAATATCGTCGTCATCCTGCCGGATTCCGGAGACAGATATCTCTCTACTGACCTGTTTAAAGATTAGGAGTACCTATGGATCATCACTCACTGCTGGAACAGATACAAAACAGCCGCGTTATCACCTTTAAGGAAAAGATCGTTGACCGGGAAGAGATCGCTCTTTTGACACAGCTCCTGCAGGGCATGCTGTACCCGGATTTCTTCAAGGTCTCATCCAGCGACGAAGAGACACTGAAGATCATTGAGAGGACACTCATCGAACAGATGGAGATCGTCTATCTCGATGAGGATATCGCCAAAGAGAAAACAGAGGCCTTCCTGGAGAAACTCCCGAAGATCCTCTCTCTGTTAAACAAAGATATCCAGGCGATCTATGACGGCGACCCGGCTGCCAAGTCCTATGAGGAGATCCTCCTCTGCTATCCGGGTTTCCAGGCTATTTCCATCTACCGCTTTGCGCATGAACTCTATGCCCTGGGTGTTCCGATCATCCCGAGAATGATGACGGAATATGCCCATTCCAAGACCGGGATCGACATCAACCCGGGTGCCGCGATCGGCGAGTACTTCTGCATCGACCACGGTACGGGTATCGTCATCGGGGAAACCGCGGAGATCGGGGACAGAGTCAAACTCTATCAGGGTGTCACCATCGGTGCCAAGTCCTTCAAGAAGGATGAAAACGGCAATCCGGTCAAGGGCGGCAAGAGACATCCGACCATCCTGAATAACGTCGTCATCTATGCGAATGCGACGGTACTGGGCGGCGAGACCGTCATCGGTAATGACTGTGTCATCGGCTCCAGTGCCTGGATCACTTCTTCCGTAAAGGATGGAGAACAGGTGAAGTAATGCCGGTACATCCTATCCCTCCGGTCTATAACGAAGACTCTGAAATACTGATACTGGGAAGCTTTCCTTCTGTGAAATCACGGGAGGAGGGCTTTTTCTATGGCCATCCGCGCAACCGCTTCTGGAAGATCCTCTCAGCCATCTATGATGAGAAAACACCGGAAACCATTGAAGAAAAGAAAGCTTTCTTATTAAAAAATCACATCGCCGTATGGGATGTGATCAGATCCTGTGATATCAGAGGATCTTCCGATGCCTCTATCCGCAATGTCCTTCCCAATGACATCTCTTCTCTTTTAAAGAAGACAAAGATCCAAAAGATCTACGTCAATGGAAAGACAGCTGAAAAACTCTATCGGAAGTACCTGGAAGACAGTGCCGGAAAGGCACAGGTACTGCCTTCGAGTTCCCCGGCCAATGCCGGATACAGTCTGGAAAGACTTATAGAGGAATGGAGAAGACTACTGTCCGAAGATCCTGCCTAAAGCCTGGATGATCGGTTCTATCTCCTTCAGGGTATCCGCGATCCCGTTGATCTTGGAGACATCGATCTGTTTGGCGAGGTCATCGACCGTCTTTACGACGCCTTCGTTGTCATGGAGGAAGGCATTGACTTCTT
>JAFOMB010000077.1 GCA_017419065.1 Erysipelotrichaceae bacterium
CCGATGCCTTCCGGCCACTTCGAGACGCCCTTATCCGCGTTCT
This sequence comes from Erysipelotrichaceae bacterium, assembly GCA_017419065.1. Lineage (GTDB taxonomy): Bacteria > Bacillota_I > Bacilli_A > Erysipelotrichales > Erysipelotrichaceae > Colivicinus. The sequence continues at coordinate 44 of JAFOMB010000077.1, forward strand.
TGAATTCCACGACGAAAGAGGAAGAAGCCCCGTGTCTCGGGTCCGTGGAGATATTCACCGGGATCCCGTACGGCAGTTCTTCGCAAAACGCCTGGAGGTTATTTGTCCATTCCGCTGAAGTCCTCACGTCCTTGACACTGCTCTGTAAGAGATGGCGGACGTGTTCCTTCTTCAGTAAGTCTTTCTGATGATCCGGCATGTCGGAGGCTCTGTGTTTTGTCTCGTCAAAGACTTCTCCGTCATAGGTATCCGGAAACATGTTTTTCGGTTTGACCGGCACTGACTGATGCTGACTGTGCAGCATGAGTCCGATGATCTCCTCATCGCTGAGTCTCTTCGCGAGATCTTCCGCTCTTTCTCTATAGGAGAGCCGGTAGTCTTCATAAGGAAGAAGGACACCTGTCTTTGCGAGATCCTTGAAGAAGAGGCCGTCTTCTTCAAGGATATTGGCACTCGTATAGGAGAGGTCCGGTCCTTTTTCCTGGTGTATCCTTTTGATATCTGTCATCCTAACATCGTACCTCCGCTGGTATCGAGATTGACTCCGATGATCTGCTTGCTGCAGTCGGAAGCCAGGAAGGCTACGATATTGGCCAGGTCTCTCGGTGTCGCCCAGCCGATGCGCAATCCGCATTCTGCTTCCCAGGCCTTCTGTACGGATTCATCCCCGTGGAAGAAACCGCCCCAGATGTATCCCGGCATGATGGAATTGACACGGATGCCCTGTTCGCAATAGTCATCGGCGATCCTCTTGGTCATCGCGTTGATCATGCCCTTGCAGGCGGTATAGCCGATCTTCATCTTGTGTTTCGCGTATTCTGCCGACTTGGCGGAGACGTTGACGATATTGCCGTGGATGCCCTTCTCAATAGCTCTTCTGATGAACTCCCGGCACATCCGGTAGACCGGATTGACGATGCCGTCGATAGCCGACATCCAGTCATCGTAGTCCGTATCAGCGATGCCGCCTCTCTTCGCGCCGCCCTGGGCGTTGTTGACGAGGACATCGAGATGATCGTATTCCTCATCCAGTTTCTCAAAGAGTTTCAGGACCTCTTCCTCACTGGAGAGATCGCAGACATAGGCCTTTACTTTGACACCCGTCCTGTCCGAGAGCTCTTTGATCATCTTATCTCTTTCCTCCGTGTCATGACGGTGGATGATGATGACGTTGCAGCCCTCTTCTGCCAGGACTTCCGAGATCGCGAAACCCAGCGATCCCGTTCCGCCGGTGACGATGGCGTTCTTTCCTCTCAATCCGAGATCCATAGATGCCCCTTTCTAGATGCTCATCGTCTTGAAGATCTCAATATGCTTCTTGATATACTCTACGCCGATATCATGGGCGTAGTTGTTGATCGCATAGCCGGTCTTCTTCCCTATGGAGATGGCCTCCTGGATACCTTCCGCTAAGACCTTGTGGAGGTAGGTGGAGAAGTTGATCTTGACGATGCCGGCTTCAATGGCCTTTTGGAACTGTTCCGCGTCTAAGCCGCTCGATCCATGCATGCACAAAGCGGACGGTACCGCTTCATCGATCTCCCGGATCCTCTTGAAATTGAGAGCCGGCTGTTCCCTGTATTCGCCGTGTACCGTCCCGATCGAGACAGCTAAAAGATCGACACCGGTCGCCTCCTGGAACTTCACGGCGGTATCCAGTTCCGTA
>JAFOMB010000078.1 GCA_017419065.1 Erysipelotrichaceae bacterium
CTGGGGCAAGGATCCGTTCGACGCTGTCCACAATTCCGTCGTCCTGGACGCTCTGGCAGAGATGGCCATCAAGACCTTCTCCATCAACAGAGAGACAGAGACCATGCAGCAGGAATTATTAGACAAGCACTTCTTAAGAAAGCACGGTCCGGGAGCCTACTATGGCCAAAACTAGAAGCTATCTCTTAGGCATGTATGAGAAATCCATGCCGAAGGATCTGAGCTGGGAAGAAAAGCTCACCGCCTGCAAGAGGGCCGGCTTCGACTGGGTAGAGATCTCCATCGATGAAACAGACGAGAAGATCTCCCGTCTTTACTGGACAAAGGAACAGAAGGATGAACTGGTCTCCCTCATCAAGAAGACCGGAACACCGATCTATACGATGTGCTTCAGCGCTCAGAGAAAGTATTCCTTAGGTTCCCTGGGTAAAGAGAAACATGAAAAGGCCATGGAGATCATGGAGAAGGCTATCGACTTCGCGGCCGATATCGGTATCCGTATCATCCAGCTGGCCGGTTATGACTGCTACTACGAAGAAGCCAACGAAGAGACCAGAGCGGAATTCATCAAGAACCTGAAGACCGCCACCCGCATGGCTGCCAGGAAAGGCATCCTGATGGGCTTTGAAACGATGATGGACAGAGACTTCATCGATACCGTCGAAAAGGGCATGGAATTCGTCAATATCTGTCAGTCTCCGTACCTGGGTGTCTATCCGGATATCGGCAACCTCGCCGGTGCCAGACATGACTTCGGCTATGAGAAGAGCGTCAATGACGATCTCCGTACCGGTGCCGGACATATCCTGGCCTGCCACTTAAAGGAGACCAAGCCGAAGACAGACAGAAGCGTTCCTTGGGGAACCGGCCTTACGGACTATGTCTCCAACCTTCAGGTACTGAAGGAACTGGGCGTCAGGATGTTCAACGGTGAGTTCTGGTGCGACTATCCGGAAAGATGGGAAGAAAACCTCAAGGAGTCCTGCGATTTCTTAAGAGACAAGCTCGATCAGGTATTCGACGATGAAGCTCGTAGCCTGTGATCTGGATGGAACCATCCTCGACGATCACAAGCAGCCTGATCAGGATCTGAAAGACGTCATTGAGAAACTGAGAGAAAGAGACATCGGATTCACGATCGTCTCCGGAAGAAACGAAGAGATCATGCATCAGTTCGTTGATCACTTCGATGTGACTCTTCCCTATGTCACCAACAACGGCGGCAACATCTATCAGAAACACAACTGTCTTCTCAATGACTGTATCCCCGTCTCTTGCAACAGCGGCTTCTTACGGGCTCTTTATCAGAACGGGATCCCCTTCAGAGCCTTTGCGGAAGAGAGCTTCTACAACTACTCCACCAGTCCTTTCTTCGAAGAGAGAATGGGAAAGCTCATGTATCTCATGACACCCTTCGATCCTTCTGAAGATTATACTGACAGACACTTCTACAAGATCACGACAGACTTTATCGATCATAAGGAAGTCCTTCCGGATTTCCTGGAAATGGTACACAGAGAGTTCCCGGAGCTCACCTATCTGAAAGCTGAGAACTATGTCTACTGCGCCAATTCAAAGACAGCGACCAAGGGCCACGCCCTGAAGAGCGTCTGCGAGATGATCGGGATCGGTCTGGAAGATGTCATCGCCTTCGGTGATAACGGCAACGATTTATCCATGCTGGAAGCGGCCGGAGTATCCGTCGCGATGGGAAACAGCCTGGAGGATATCAAAAGAAAATGTGACTATGTCTGTGAAGACAATAATCACATGGGAGTATCTTCTTTCTTAAAAGAATACTTCAAACTGTAAAACGAAAAGAGACTGCGTAAAGCAGTCTCTTTTTATATCATAATACTTTGCTTAAGAAGAGCTTCGTTCTCTCTTCCTCCGGATTCCTGAAGAATTCCTCAGGACTGTTCTCTTCCACGATCTTTCCTTCATCCATGAAGATGATCCGGGAAGCAACTTCCCTGGCGAAATTCATTTCATGCGTGACGATGACCATCGTCATGTTTTCTTTAGCGAGATCTCTCATGACATCGAGGACTTCCTTGACCATTTCCGGATCGAGAGCTGATGTCGGTTCATCAAACAGCATGACTTCCGGTTTCATACAGAGAGCTCTCACGATGGCGACTCTCTGTTTCTGTCCGCCGGAAAGCTTGTTGACGAACTGATCAGCCTTGTCTTTGAGTCCGACTCTATCCAGCAGCTTTAGGGCGTTCGCTTTCGCATCCTCTTCTTTTTCTCCCAGGACTTCTACCGGTCCCAGTGTCAGGTTCTGCATGACCGTTAAATGCGGGAAGAGGTTGAAGTGCTGGAAGACGAATCCCATCTTGGTACGGATCCTGCACATCTTCTCTTCATCATCCGCGTCGATCTCTTCTTCATCGAACCAGATGTGTCCCTTATCAATCTTTTCCAGACCGTTGATAGACCTCAGTAAGGTAGACTTTCCGGAACCGGAAGGACCGATGAGACAGACGATCTCATTCTTTTCGATATCCAGGGAGACATCATCCAGGGCGACGACATCAGGGAAGTGTCTGGAAACGTGTTCGATCTTAATCACCTTCTGCCAGCCTCCTTTCGAGTTTACCGGTAAAGTGCGCGATAGTCAGGGTCAGGATCAGATAGATGAAGGCCGCTCCGATCATCGGGAAGAAATAGTTGTAGTATCTCGCTCCCAGTATGTTAGAGGACTTCATCAGGTCAATGACACCGATCGTAGACACTAAAGAGGAGTCCTTGATCAGGGTGATGAATTCATTGGCCAGCGGCGGGATGATGCGTTTGAAGGCCTGCGGCAGGATGATCTTCTTTAAGATCACGGAACGCCTGAGGCCTAAGGACATGCCGGCTTCCCACTGTCCCTTATCCACCGCGTTGATCGACGAACGGATGAGTTCGCAGCTGTAGGCACCGGAGTTGATCCCGATAGCCAGGATACCCATGAGGAGGGCATTGACAGGCAGATAGTCGCCTGTGATCATCTGATACAGCATCGGGATACCCAGGTAGAAAAAGCTCAGCTGCAGCAGCATCGGTGTTCCCCGTATGAATTCGACATAGACATTGCCTATGACACGGAGGGCTTTGGACCGGGACATCTTACAGATGGCAGCCAGGACACCCAGCAGGATGCCCATGACGGTCGCACATATGGCTACGAAGAGCGAGATCTCCATCCCCTTCAGCAGGAAGAGGATGTTTTCACCGGTAAAGATCTTGACGATAGTCTCTATCATGACTAGAGTCCGTACTGGTCCTTGAGAGCTTCGTATTCCGGAGTGGCCATGAAGGCTTCGATAGCCTTATTGAAGGCATCAGCGAGCTTGTCGTTTCCGGTCTTGATGATGAAGGACATCTCTTCATCGACCAAGGACTTTTCACACTTCTTGAGACCGAATTCTTTCACATAGTTGTCTCCGACGGCCTCATCCGCTACGACAGCATCGAGCTGTCCCGCAGCCAAAGACTGGAACATGACTGTATAGTCACCCGGATAGAGGACGTTTTCTTCGCCAATAAGAGCTGCCAGGGCTTCCGCCCCAGTCGTTCCGGTACCGGATGCGACTTTCTTGCCCATGAGATCATCCGGTCCGTTGATGCCGGTATCTTCTCTGGTGACGATGACCTGCTTGGAGACTAAGTGCGGTGTCGCGAAGATGCAGTCTCGATCAGGAGAATAGGTAAAGCCGGACATGCCGATATCGATCTGAGAGGCCTGTAAAGCCGAGATGATCGTAGAGAAGTCCATCTGCTTGAGTTCCACAGTGCAGTCTGTGCCGTTCTGTTCATTGAAGATCTTCAGGACTTCATTCAGGAGGTCTACTTCAAAGCCTTCGACTTCACCCTGGGCATTCAGTGATTCAAACGGCGGATAGTCCGGAGAGGTTCCGACGATGATCTTGCCGGAAGTCAGTAAGGCATCCGCAAACGGATCATCATTTACTTCTTCCTGTTTGGAAGAACAGGCGCATAAACCGATGAACATGCAGAGTGTGATGGCGATCGTCAGTAATTTTTTCATATTCTTTCCTCTTTCTTTTTTATGAGGGAGAACGAATCGAAGATGTACATCTCTCTTTCTCCCAGGTCTTTATCAGGTTTGACTTCTCTGAGGAGTATCTTTTCAAAGCCTTCGGCGATATCCTTCAGGATACTTCCCTCCGCATAGGGTTCATTGTGCGAGGTGACCAGCAGATAGCTGCTGTATTCCCCGGATAATTTCTTCATGGTTTTGACATAGTCTTCGAAGGTATCCTCGAAGCAGTATAACGGCGCCGGATAGTAGGTGTCTCCGGTAAACAGGATCTTCTCTTCCTCATTCACCAGCATCACCGCATCCTTCGCGTGTCCCGGGGTGTGTATCAGCTTCCATCGTCGCTTCCCCAGGTCGAAGAGATGGCCTTCCTTGACTGTTTCATAAGTGACAGGATGATAGACATAGGTGTGGGACCTGATCGGTGCCTCATCCGCGAACTGGTCTTCCTCAAACTGCGGTTTCACATAAGAATCAGCCAGCGGTCCCTCCAGGGACCTGATCATATCCGGATGGTCATAGACATACACCTTTTCAAAGCGCCAGTCATCGCCGATGTGATCGAAGTGATGATGGGAATTCACGACGAGATAGTCTCCGTCATAGATCTCTTCTACGCACTTCTTCATATCGCCGATTCCCAGTCCTGTATCCCATAAGAGAGCTTTCTCTTCTCCCAGAATGAGATAGGATATCACTTCCTGGAAGTGATAGGGTTCATAGATCGCCAGGATGTCATGCCCGATGTCATAGACCTTGAACCAGGCCTGTGACTGCTTTACTTCTCTAAAGTTCTCATACTGTTTTCTGACAGCTTCCCATTCCATGTCCTTCTCCTTTCCCTGAAAATAAAAAATCGCCTCTATAAAGAGACGATGGATCGCGGTACCACTCTTCTTGTCTGTCTGAAACAGACCACCTCATCTATAACGCCGATTCCGCGTTACGGAATACTCTTTTTCCTCCGTAATTCTCCAAAGTGCGTTCATACCTTCCTGCCTCATCCGCTTCCACTCTGCCGGACTCGCTGTCAGACGGTGCCGGTACTACTCCCCTCTGTCTTCGAATTACTTTTGATTCTAACAGAAAGTTTTGAAATTACAAGTACTTTTCAGAAATATTTTTCATTTGAATGTAAAAGTTTTCTAACAGTTCAAAAGAAGAACTGCTGTATTACAGCAGTTCTATTATTACTCTCTTGTCAGCAGGGCTTCGAGTCTTCGTTTGTACAGGTCGTTGTCGAGTTCGTAGATGACCGTGCAGTTCGGCTCCTTCTTCCCGTAGTAGTTTCCTTCAAATCCCGGACCCATGCCTGCCAGCATCCTACCGTCATAGAAGATGACCTGGCCATAGCACTCATTATGTTCCGTACAGACGTGGGAGACGCATGGAGAAGCGGACTTGATGACATCGCTCCACAACATAGGCGACAGAGATACCGCATCCGGAAGGTCTATCCTTCTCTGTCCGCCGATGGCGTAGCAGAACTGGGCCAGGGCTTCGTTGCATCTGACCGCGTAGTCGGCAGCCTTCGTTCCGGAAGCCAGGAGTCTTTCCGTGTCTTCATCGAACCAGGCCGCCTCGCTCGTACAGAGATCATAGCCTCCGACATAGACATGGACACCGAAGTCCATCATGACCTGGTAGGCTTCCGCGTCCGCGTAGACATTGAATTCGGAGACAGGCGTGGTATTGCCTCTGCCGAAACCGGTCGTACCCATGGTCCAGATGCACTTGAGGTGTTTCATCGTCTCCGGATCCTTCATCATGGCTAAAGCGAGATTGGTGACCGGACCGATGACGGCGATCTCGATCTCATCCGGATACTTCTTTACGAGGTCGATGATCGCATCGCACGCGTGGACGCCTTCCACCGGTTTGACTGTCGGATGGATGAGGTCGCAGTCGGACATCCCGTCATTGCCATGGACGTTTCTCGCATGGACCCGGCTTCTGGTAAGAGGACGGTCAGCACCCATGTAGACAGGCGGGACGTTCTCAGCGCCTACCGCGATCTCGGCAGACATCAGGCAGTTGAGCGTTGCCTGTTCCAGAGGGACATTGCCGCTGACCGTCGTGAGAGCGACGACTTCGACAGACGGTTCCCTCAAACACATCATGATGGCTACGGCATCATCCGAGCCGGTATCAGTATCGATGATGATCTTTCTCATAATTCCTCCTTATCATCTATTCATACCCGGAAACGGGTCTTCAGTTCATACAGGATCTCCTTCCGGTTGATGATGACATTGACCAGAAAGAGGACAGAAGAGGCCACAGCGAACGCAAAAGCGATCCAGTTGGTGATAGGCCAGGTGTGCAGGGAATACGGGATCAGCAGGATGGAGAAGAGGCCGAACACGAAGACGGACATGACATGTCTGTCCTTGCGGTCATAGATGGCGTAGTAGGCGATGGCCATGACGGCCAGTACACCGAAGGAGACGATCGGGATGACGGTCTCTGCCCAGCCGGGAGCCAGGAAGCGGTCGATCAGGATCAGCAGGACCACGATGTAGAAGTAGGCTCTGGCGATATGGGCGAATAAGGAGAATTCCACTAAACGTGGTGAGAAGAGTCTCCAGACCATGATCAAAGACCATAAGACGATCATGGACCACCACTTTCCTCCGACGAAGAAGTTGACGATGAGACACGTCAGAGCAGCTGTCAGGAAGAGGATGGACGTCACAAAGCGCAGGACGCGGAAGAAGCGGGACTGGCTCTTCGGGATAGGATAGACGATCTTAGGATCCATAGTCAAAACTCCCTTCCAGTCTGTAGGAGATGCCGTCTTCATCCAGCTGTTTCAGCAGTTCTTCCTCAAACTTCTTTTCCTTTCCCGCCATGATGATACTCAGACGGGCTTTATTTCCATAGGTGATCAGGGTCGCTGTCGTCCGGTTCGGTCTTCCCGGAGATATCAGGAAATCGAAGTGATCGACATCCTCTTTGAGCTCATCAGGCAGTTTCACGACACCGAGGTTGGAGAGTGTACAGCCGATGATGGAATTGCCGAGATAGGAGTATACCGCCTGCATGACCGGTACCTTCAGGAACAGAGGTACGAAGCGCAGGGCATGGATGATCTTTCCCGTCGTCTTCATCATCTTATTCATAGGGACAGCGTCCCCTCTCTCCAGGATCTGATCCTTCATCCTCTTCACGAGTTCTTCCTTGGATGGATGGTCATTGGTATCCAGGGACGTAGAGAAATACATGGAGAAGTTCCTCAGTGTTTTGGACTTGTGATACTTCCTCATATTGACAGGGACCTGGATCTGAAAGACCCCTTCTTTTTTCGAGATGCACTGCTGGGCAGCCCGATGCATATCTGCCAGGACATAGGCTGTGATAGAGCCCCCGTAGGAACGGGAGACTCTCTTCAGTTCTTCCGGGTCCATCTCGATATGGAGGATGTGGCTCGGGATCACCGGAGATAAAGGACCATCCAGCTGTAAGGACTTCTTTTCGATAAAAGTCCCGAGGTCATCTTCGCCTTCGGCCTTTTCAAATTCATTGACGAACTCTTCTTCCTTCGGCGTCTCTTCGATATCGAGGACTCCCTCTTTTACCGGGACGTCCTTTCCAAGAAGACGGAAGTATTCTCCCAGTAATGTCTTGAGAAAGATCATGCCGCCGGAGCCGTCTGTCAGGACATGGAAGAACTCGATGGCGATCCTCTTCTCATAGACGAGGATACGGAAGGAGCGGTTGGAACGAAGGACGATGGATATCGGCTTACATGGAGCGTCATCCTCTTCCTCAATGACCGGAAGATTCCGGGTGGTCTCCAGGTAGTGCCAGAAAAAACCGTTCTTGACGATGGTCGAAAAGGTCGGAAAACGCTTGATGGTAAAATCCGCCGCGATCTGCAGGATCTCAGGAACGACTTCCTCTTTCAGTGTCGCGGAGAGCCGGAACATCGGCATCTGTCCGTGTTTCATTCCCAATGGATAGACGATCGCCGCATTGTCCAGATTGAAGACTCTCCGGCTGTCTTCCCGGAAGTGGTCTCCCAACTGCTTAGGATCTAGGAGAGTGATGATCTCTTCTACGCTCTTTCCCCTTTTCTGATACCATTCAAAGGCATTGGTAAAGTGATGGAAGAGGACATCTCCCAGTACCGGAGGAAGGTCATAGGAATCATTGACCTGTTCAAAAAAAGCATCGATCTTCTCTCTGTCTTCCTTTGAATGACCGCTTTTTATCTTCTCAGCCTGTAAGCCGAGTTCCTTTTTCTTCATTACTCTTATTATAAGATAGAATTTACTCTTTCACTTCTCCACTGAAGAAAAAGGACATCCTTTCGGATGTCCTCTGTTAAGCGTATTTGGAGATCGCTTCCGTGACCTTCGGCACGATCTGCTTCTTCCTTGACAGTACTCCTTCCTGCAGGGAGTGCAGTTCTCCCTCTTCGTTCGGGAAGGCATCCTGGAGCCATCTCGCCTTTTCTCCGGCGATATACATGCGGGAGCCCTTGTCGATGATCCCGGTGATCGCCAGGACGAAGACATCGAGTTCCTTCTTCCTGGCAGTATTGGAGATGATGGCCATGATCTCCTTATCTCTTTCCAGATAGACATCGCTTTCCGCCACGATGATCTGGGAGACCATGACTTTATAGCCGTGAACATCGAAGAACTTGACGTCCTGCATGACCTGTTCGCTCAGGGTCGTCTCAGAGGAATGGGCGGCAGAGAAGAGTTCCTTTCCGAATTCCTCGATATCGACATCGGCGATCGCTGCCAGCAGGTTGGCCGCATCTCTGTCGACCTGTGTCGTGGTTGGAGAGACGAACATCATCGTATCCGATAAGATCGCTCCCAAGAGGATACCGGCGTATTCCTTCATGATCTGGACCCGGTTCTCCTGGAAGATGTTGGTGATGATGGCAGCGGTAGATCCGACGATCTGATTACGGAATTCTACCGGCTGATTGGAATTGAAGTCGTTGATGCGGTGGTGGTCGAGGACTTCCAGGATCTGAGCCTTTTCAATGGAGTTGACCGACTGGGAGAACTCATTGTGGTCGACCATGATGATCTTCTTGTTTCTGAAGCGCAGGACGTGGTAGCGGGAGACATAGCCGACGAGTTTCTTCTCCTTGGTGAGGACCGGGAATCCTCTGAAACGGTATTCCAGCATCCTTCTGCCGGTATCTTCCACGTATTCATCTTCATAGAAGAAGACGAACTTCCTGGTCATGACCAGAGAGACCGGCGGAGCGAAGTAGATATAACGGGAGGTGTTCATGGAACCGTGTCCCGAGATGATCAGGGAACAGTTGTATTCCTTCGCTGTCTCTATGACATCGTCCCGGTATTCCTTCGTCCACACGGAGATGAGGACACCGGCACCCTTGCGTATGAGCTCTTTCTGGGATTCCGGATCATCGCCCAGGATGACGACTCTGTCCTGGATCTCATAGTTCTCCAGTTTCTTCTCTGTGATCGCGATGATGGAGACCTTACCGTTGATATGCGGTTCCGGTGCTTCATAGATGAGCTGTCCGCTGATGGATTTCGCCATGAAGGAGACCGGTGTCTGCTTCAGCATCTCGATGCCATGGGCGGTATCATCCAGACCGATATCGACGAAGTCAGATTTCGCGACGATGCCGATGAAGGTATTGTCATCATCGACGACACCGATATAGGTCTGCTTGTATTTCTTCATGAGTTCCAGAGTCTCCTGGATCGTCGCATCCTCATGGACAGCGATCGGCTTATCCAGGTCGATCTCCGAGAGTTTCTTTCTGGCATCTTCCAGCAGCATCGGCTCTTCAAAACCGAAGCGGTTGAGAAGATACTTCGTCTCGGCAGATAGCTTGCCTAAGCGGCACGGGATCGCGTGGACGCCTTTGGAGCGTTTATAAAAGGCATAGGCGATCGCTGAGGCAACAGAGTCTGTGTCCGGATTCTTATGCCCGGTGACATATACAAGGTTGTCGAGGTCCATGGATTCTCCTCCCATTTTCTTCATCTCTATGATAACATCCCCTATACCCGAAATGGGTACCCATACAATAAAATGGGCACTTGTCTTACACAAATGCCCATATTTTCTCACTATTACGGCAATAACAGCTTCAGGATCTGTTTGGAAGCGTTCACCGTGATCTTCTCTTTCAGATCGCCGATATACTCGCCATCCGCATAGATGCCTGCGTTATCCCTTCGATTGACTACCGTGAGTGTCCTGTCATCCGGAATGACCAATGGCTTTGCCTCCGGATTGTGTGCGCAGATCGGCGTGACAGCCAGGTCTTTCTGATCGCCTTCCAGTAAAGGTCCTCCGGCAGAGTAGTTGTAGGCCGTAGAACCGGTCGGTGTAGCCAGAATGAGACCGTCTCCTCTCACCGGCATCTTCACATCCCCGCATTCAAAGAGAAGATCGACTGTCTGTCCGAAGTTCTTCTTTCCGATGACGACATCGTTGACAGCGAGTTTTCTCTCCCCTTCCCATTCATATTCCAGAATGGTCCTTTTGTGGACGTGACATAAAGCCAGGACGTCTTCGAAGCGGCTGATCTCCTGGATAGAGAGAGCGCACAAGTAGCCCAGTCTTCCGCTGTTGATCCCGAAAAGAGGCTTGTCGAAGCGTAAAGCTGTCTGGGCAGCTCTTAACAGAGCACCGTCACCTCCGATCGAGATGATGAGATCGCACTCAGGCGCAGAGGAAAGATGACAGTCATGTCCTGCCTTCGTGAGTTCTTCGATACAGGCTTCCGCTTCTTTCTTCTGTTTCTCGGTGTAGCCGTTTGCGCAGATGTACAGCTTCATGGTTTATCTGTTCAGGTATTCGTCGATGGATTTCGCTGCCAGTTTACCGGCACCCATAGCTGAGATGACGGTCGCCGCACCGGTGACCGCATCACCTCCGGCATAGACGGCATCTCTGGATGTGAGACCATCCTCATTGATGATGATACCGCCCTTGCGGTTGACTTCGAGGCCTGCTGTCGTATTCTTGATCAGCGGGTTTGGAGAAGTGCCGATGGCCATGATCAGGGTATCGAGTTCGATATCGAATTCGCTTCCCGGGATCTCGACCGGTCTTCTTCTGCCGCTGGCGTCCGGTTCACCCAGTTCCATGCGGATGCATCTGACACCTCTCACATAGCCGTTCTTCGGATCACGCGGATCTTCCGGATTCTCATAGCCGAGGACTTCTACCGGATTGTGGAGAAGCAGGAATTCGATGCCTTCTTCCATGGCGTGTTCCACCTCTTCCTTACGGGCCGGCAGTTCCTCTAAAGATCTTCTGTAGATGATATAGACCTTCTCGGCTCCTAAACGCAGGGCTGTCCTGGCAGCGTCCATGGCGACATTGCCGCCGCCGACGACAGCGACCTTGCCGCCCTTCATGATCGGAGTGATTGGATCGGATAAATAGGACTTCATGAGATTGGATCTCGTTAAGAATTCATTGGCGGAATAGACGCCCTTGAGAGCTTCTCCCGGGATGCCCATGAAGTTCGGCAGTCCGGCACCGCTTCCGATGAAGACAGCTTCATAGCCCATGTCAAAGAGCTCATCGACGGTCAGTGTCTTTCCGATGACCACATTGGTCTCGACATCGACACCTAAGGCTTTAAGTCCTTCAACTTCTCTGGCGACGATGGCCTTCGGCAGACGGAATTCCGGGATACCGTAGACCAGGACACCGCCGGCTTTGTGCAGAGCTTCATAGACAGTGACCTTATAGCCCTTCTTAGCCAGGTCTCCCGCACAGGTGAGTCCCGAAGGACCGGAACCGACGACAGCGACCCGGTGGCCGTTGGAAGCCGGGGCAGCCGGGGCTTCTTTGGCGTTCTCATTGTGATAGTCCGCGACGAATCTCTCCAGTCTGCCGATGCCGACCGGTTCAAAGCGGATGCCCATCGTGCACTTGGATTCGCACTGGGACTCCTGCGGACAGACACGGCCGCAGACAGCCGGCAGAGAAGATGTCTCTACGATGATCTGATAGGCGCCTTCAAAGTCGCCTTCCTTTACCTTTGTGATGAATTCCGGGATGTGGATATTGACCGGACAGCCGTTGACACACGGCTGGTTCTTACAGTTGAGGCAGCGCTTCGCTTCCTCGATCGCTGTTTCCCTGTCGTAGCCCAGAGCGACTTCCGAGAAGTTATGAGCTCTGACTTCCGGTGCCTGTACCGGCATTTCATGTTTCTTCGGATCTAATGCCATTACGCGTTTTCTCCTTTCCTCAGGAGATGACAGGCCTTCTCATAGGCATGTCTTTCAAAGTCCATATACATGCGGTTCCTCGACATCGCTTCATCGAAGTCGACTTCATAGCCGTTGAAGTCCGGTCCGTCGACACAGGCGAACTTCGTGACTCTCTTTCCATCCTGATGGAGAGTCAGACGGCAGCCTCCGCACATACCGGTACCGTCGATCATGATCGGGTTCATGGAGACCGTGACCGGAACGTCATACGGTTTCGCGGCAGCTACGACGAACTTCATCATGATCAGCGGACCGATCGTGATGATCATGTCGAAGCGTTCGCCCTCTTCCAGCATCTCCTTGAGAGGGACCGTGACATTGCCGTGACGTCCATAGCTTCCGTCATCTGTCATGACGTAGAGCTTATCGGAACAGGCCTTGAATTCCTCTTCCAGTATGACGATATCCTTATTGCGGAAACCGATGATACTGGTGACTTCCGCACCGAGCTTATGGAATTCCTGTGCTACCGGCATGGCGATCGCACAGCCGACACCTCCGCCGACGATGCAGACCTTTTTGATGCCTTCTGTATGCGTAGCGACACCTAAAGGACCGACAAAGTCCTGCAGGTATTCGCCTTCTTCTTTGTGATTGAGTGTTTCTGTCGTCGCTCCGACGATCTGAAAGATGATCTTGACCGTTCCCTTCTCCGCGTCGCTGCCGGCGATCGTGAGCGGGATGCGCTCTCCTTCCTCATCGACACGCAGGATGATGAACTGCCCCGGTTTCGCCTTTCTGGCTACCAGCGGCGCTTCGATCTCCATCTGCGTGACCGTCGCGTTCAGAGCTTTCTTACTGACGATTCTGTACATAAGTCTTCCTTTCTGGCGGCAGGGGAGTCATATCTTTACAACCTCCCCCTATTTTAAATTACATGCAGGTGTAGCCGCCGTCAACCGGAAGATTTACACCGGTGACGTAAGAAGATGCCGGAGAAGCCAGGAAGATGGCTGCAGAATCCAGTTCTCCCTCGTTTCCGTATCTCTCTTCCGGGATCATCGTCTTCGCGTTCTGCTGGAAGAAATCAGAATTCAGAGTATCCACTGTCAGAGGTGTATAGAAATAACCCGGGCAGATGGCGTTGACAGTGATGCCGTATTTGCCCCATTCCGCAGCCAGTGCTCTGGTGAGGTTGACGACACCGTCCTTCGCGGCATGATACGGTGCGGAACCGGCTATTTTATTCCCGACAAGACCGTACATGGAAGCGATATTGATGACTCTTCCGTACTTGGCCGGGATCATGGCTTTCTTGGCGACAGCTCTGGCAAATCTGAAGGTACCGAAGAGGTCGACATTCATCTCATTCGCAAACTGATCATCTGTGATGTCTTCTGCCGGAGCGACAGCACCGGTACCGGCATTGTTGATGAGGATATCGATACGTCCGAATTTCGCAAGGATCTCATCGACAGCCGCTTCGACATTGGCCGTGTCTGTGATGTCGCAGCGTACAGCCATCGTTTCGACGCCGTACTGTTCATTGATCTCCTTCGCGACTTCTTCGATCAGGTTCTGTCTTCTGGCGATCGCGACGATCTTCGCACCCTGATTCGCCAGTGCCTTGGCCATCTGAACACCCAGACCTGTAGAGCATCCGGTCACAACTGCGACCTGTCCTGTTAAATCAAAATAATTTTTCATCTATATACCTCCTTTATCTTGATTTCCAAAACAAATAATGAAGGTCTCTTACAGCCTTCATTATTATCCTTTCTGTCAGAAGAGATTTAGTAAGTCTCTACTAACATAATTAGTATATCATCTTTCTTCTGAAATATCCCTGTCAATGCATCTGACGGGTACCCGTTTCTATCTTCTCCAGTAACTCAAGACACCTGAAGGAATCTTCTATCCTCATCAGAGGGCTTTCCCTTCTTCCCTCTTTGAGACACTCGATGAAGTGGGCGGCCTCCGGATAGAAGTCTCCGTACTCGCAGTTCATGTCGATCTCTTCGATGGTATCTGTACAGATGACAGCTTTGACAGGCCGGTGGAAGTCCGGTATGACGATGTAGCCCTTTTCGCCATACACTGTCGCTTCCGCGTATTTCCTCGTATCCATGCCGACTTCAAGGATACTGGTGTGGCCGTATGCTTCCAGCAGGGCTCTCAGATAGACGGCTTCGCCATTGTCGTACATGCAGTCAGCCGAGACGACTTTCAGATCTTCGAAAAAGTCCGCGTACCAGTTCGCGTTGTAGATGCCGCAGCCGTAGAAGAGTCCCTTGTCTTCCGGGGTAAAGCCCAGACCTCCCCTTCCGGCCGGGAAGATGAGACGGGTATCGATGTGCTCTATCTTTCCGATGGCACCTTCTTCGATCCTCTTTTTCAATTCGATATAGGCCGGCATGAACCGCGTCTTCATCGCCTCCATGAAGAGGACATTCTTTTCTTTAGAGACCTTCTCGATCTCCTGAAGATCCTCCTTCTTCAATACTGCCGGCTTCTCTGATAAGACAGGCTTCCCCTTCTTTAATGCCTTAAGTATCGCTTCCTTATGGAGATGGTTAGGCAGGGAGATATAGACACAGTCGATCTTTTCATCATCCAGCAGTTTCTCAATATCCGTATAGATCTTTTCACAGGGATATTTCTCCTGAAAGGCTTCCAGTCTCTGCACATTCCTTCCGTATATCGCATAGAGCCGGCTGCCTTCCTCATGGAGGAGTCCTTCCATGAAGCGGTGAGCCACTCTGCCGGCTCCGATGATCGCCCAATTATACATACATATTCTCCTTTTTCTCATTATAACGTTTCTTGACTTTCCTCTCCTATTTACTAAAATAAAACTATGATTTCATATTAAAAGGGGGGTTTTAATCATGAAAAACAGTTCCACAAAAACGATCGTCGCTACGGGCCTGGGAGCTGCATTGTTCCTGGTGCTCTTCATGTATGTCAAGGTCCCGTCACCGGTACCGGAAACCAATCTTCAGGTCGCCTATGGCGTATCCAGCTTCTTCGCCGCTGTCTTCGGACCGGTAGCCGGATTCCTGGTAGCCTTTGTCGGCCATGCCTTATCTGACTTCATCAGCTATGGTTCTCCATGGTGGAGCTGGGTCGTCGCTTCCGGCGTCTCCGCTTTGGTCACAGGCTTTAGCTTCAAGAAGGTCTCTCCGGCTGTCGAAGAAGGCAGATTCGGAAAGTCTGAAATGATCACTTTCGCTCTCTGGGCCGTCATCGCCAACGTCGTTTCCTGGCTGCTCGTCGCGCCGGTCCTGGATATCGTCATCTATTCCGAACCGGTTAATGTCGTCTTCGCACAGGGTGTCTGGGCTGCTGTCATGGACGCTGTCGTCTCTGTCGTCATCGGCATCATCCTGTTAAAGGCCTATGCTTCTACCAAGACGCAGAAGGGTTCTTTAACTAAGGAATAAGAAGACTGAAAATCTGTTAGAATGAAAGAGGAATGAAACATTCCTCTTTCTTTTTTTGGAGGAACGCTATGAAAGAAGAGATCATACGCTTCAAAGACTTCTGCTTCCAGTACTTCGAACAGAGCGAAGATACGCTCCACGATATCGATCTGACGATACATAAGGGAGAGAAGATCCTGATCGCCGGACCGAGCGGATGTGGAAAGAGCACCCTCGGCAACTGTATCAACGGCCTGATCCCCTTTTCCCACAAGGGAAGAATAAAGGGGTCTTTGAAAGTCGCCGGGATCGAGACGAAGGAGTCTTCGCTTTTCGAATTATCACACAAAGTGGGAACGGTATTACAGGATTCAGATGGCCAGTTCATCGGCCTCAGTGTCGGTGAAGACATCGCCTTCGCGCTAGAGAACGACATGGTCCCGCAGGAGGAAATGAAGAAGAAAGTCCTGGAGATCGCGAAGATCGTCGATATGGATTCCCGTATCGAAAACAATCCCCATGCGCTCTCCGGCGGACAGAAACAGAGAGTGTCCCTGGCCGGAGTCATGGTCGATGACGTCGACATCCTGCTTTTTGATGAGCCTCTGGCCAACCTCGATCCGAAGACCGGAAAAGTCGCCATTGAACTCATCGACGACATCGCGAAGGAAGACAAGACCGTCATCATCATCGAACACCGCATTGAAGATGTCCTGCACCGTCATGTGGACAGGATCGTCGTCATGGACGAGGGAAGGATCCTCATGGACGACACCCCGGACAGAGTCCTTTCCAGCGGTATACTCATCGAACACGGGATCAGAGAACCTCTCTATCTCACAGCTGCCCGCTATGCGGATATCGATATCACGGAAGAAAGAAGACCGGCTTCCTTAGATACCTTTGTGCTGGATGATGTCAAAGACAAGCTTCAGCGCTGGTATGATGACAACTACATCCGCCAGAAGGAAGCTCCGGAAAAGGCTCTCCTGGAGATCAGAGATCTCTCCTACTCCTATGACGGTGTCAAGCCGACTCTTCAGGATATCAACGCCGTTATACACGAGGGAGAGATGTTGTCGATCGTCGGGAAAAACGGCGCCGGTAAAACAACGTTAGCTTCCATCATCTGCGGTTTCATCAAACCGGATGCAGGAAAGATCACCCTGAACGGTCTCGATCTCTCCACCCTGTCCATCTCAGAGAGAGCGGAGCACATCGGCATCGTCATGCAGAACCCGAATCA
>JAFOMB010000079.1 GCA_017419065.1 Erysipelotrichaceae bacterium
GGAAGCCAGTGTGAGGGCTGTGAGGAATTCCCCGATGCCTTCTCCATAGGAACCGTAGGCATTGGATAAGAGGATGCCTTCCGGCAGATCGAGATAGCGGTTGACACCGGCAGTATTGGTCTGGAGCCAGCGCAGTTTCTCAGCGCAACACAACGAGGAAGGATCCGGCTGACCGATGATGGCTTCTGCCCAGGTGAGGTCTTCTTCCGATACGTCTTTTCTTCTGACGAAGCGGCAGTCATATCCCGGGATAGAGAGGAAGCGTTCTCTGTCTTCCTCAGAGACGGCGATCATAACGAGGACATTGATCATGAGACCCTCCTTTTTGAACAAAAGTGTATCTTGGGCAAAGCGATGCCATATCTTCTTTATTTAAATTATAATTTAGTCAGGAATTAACAAGGAGGCCTTATGAATAATTTTGAAATGTATTATCCTTGCGACTATGTCTTCGGCAAAGATGTCGAACTCGAAGCCGGCAAGAGAGCATCCCAGTTCGGCAAGAAAGTCCTGCTGCACTATGACGGCGGTGACTTCTTAGAGAAGAGCGGACTCTTAGGAAGAGTCAGAGATTCTCTGAAGGCTGCCGGCATGGAAGTTTATGAACTCGGCGGTGTCCGTCCGAATCCGGTCCTGTCTCTGATGAGAAAGGGTATCGAACTCGTCAAGAAGGAAGGCATCGATGTCGTCGTCGGTCTCGGCGGCGGTTCTACGATGGACTCTTCCAAGATGATCTGCATGGGCGCTGCCTATGACGGCGATGTCCTGGATCTCAAGCCTTTCGGTGCCTGCAAGAAGATGCTGCCGCTGATCGTCATCCCGACGATGTCCGGTACCGGTTCCGAGATCTCCATCTGCACCATGGTCTGCAACGATGAAGTCGAACCGGAAGAGAAGTTCGGTATCCTCTCCTTCGCGATCATCCCGACAGTCACTTTAATGAATCCGGAACTGCAGTACACCCTGCCGAAGAAGCAGATCGCAGCCGGCTGTATGGATATCATCTCCCAGGTCATGAACACCTACTTCACAGAGACGACAGGCACATTCTTAACAGACAGAATGGATGAAGCGGTCATGGAGACCGTCGTCAAATACGCGCCGATCGCCTTAGAGAATCCGACAGACTACGATGCCCGCTCCCAGATCGCTCTGGCAGCTTCCATCGGTGCCTACTTCATGATCGGCTACGACCGCAACGGCAGAGAATCCGGTCATACACTGGAGAACCCGGTCACGACGACACACCATCTGGCACACGGCCAGGGTCTGGCTTTAGTCACACCGGCTATCATGAAATACACCTACAAGAGAGACATCCCGCGTTTCGCCCGCTGGGCCAATACCGTCATGGGTGTCCCGGTCGATACCTTCGATCTGGAAAAGACAGCTGTAGAAGGCATCAAGCGCTTTGAAGACTTCATCAAGTACCGTTTAGGTCTGGCTACCCGCTTTGAGGAACTGGGCATCGGCAGCGATGAGGATATCGAGAGATATGTCGAACTGGTCCGCAAGGGCAGCTGGAATGGTTTCCCGTTACAGGGCGGTTCCCCATACGAACTTAGCGAAGAAGACGTCCGCGCCATCTACAAGCTCGCTCAGAAGTAAGACAGAAGAAAAGCTCCGTTTACGGAGCTTCTTTTTTTTATTTCATCTCTTCGACACCGACCCAGTAGTCCCAGTAATGGGTGATCTTATACATCGTATCTTCCTTCAACGGCGTTTCCGTGACCATCTTCCAGTAGGTATCGTAGAAGCTGTCTTCCACATCGCAGATGTAGACGTAGTCATAGTCATACATGAGATGCCAGAAGTCTTCCTCCCAGTAGAAGGTGCCTCTGCCGAAGGCGTTCTCCTCTTCCGGATGGATGAGATCGAGGATGAGGATGTCCCGGGAAGTATCCGCGTAATAGCGCAGGGCGCACTGCTTCGTGTGATCATACTGGGAGATCAGGACGATCTTCTTGTCTTCCGGGACCTTCTCGAGTTTCTCCTTGAAAGCCATGGCGCTTTCTTCATAGAGGCTTCCTTCAAACGGTCTCGGTCTGGAAGAGGAGACCGTGTGGATATTGATGAAAAGACACAGGATGGCAAGGGCAATGATCTCTTTCTTGAGAGATCCCCTTATGACACGGACATACAGCATCACGATCAGGACAGCTTCTGCCAGGATATAGGTCAGGGCATAGCGGTCAAACATCGTCAGGGACGGTCCCTCGATGATCCCGAAGTCATAGAGGTAGGAGAGAAGCAGGGCATAGGCATAGCCGATCGATCCCAGTAAGGACATCACGGCCGTCAGAAGGATGTCCTTTTTCCTGTCCTTCCGTAAGAAGGCACAGACGGTCAAGAAGGCGAAGCCCAGAATAGACAGAGTAAAGTAGGATAACGGCAGCGGACGCAGGATGATCCCGCGATTCATGATAGCTTCGACATATCTTTCAAAGATGTAGACGAGCTCTTCGGACAGGCTTCCCCGGAGGTAGTGGAGAACGGCGAGGAAGTCGTAGTTCTCAAAGGAGAAGGCCGATTCCACCTCGAACTGCGCTACATAGACCGACCAGGAATAATAGAAGAAGAGAGGCACAAGAAGCCACAGGAGCTTCCAGGTAACTTTTTTATGGAAGAGACAGCGGAGCAGCAGCGTCACACTGATAAGCAGCCAGAAGGCCAGGGCGATCTGCTTGGAGAGGATGAGGGCGCTGGAGTAAATGCCCAGGAAGAGGTATTCTCTCTTATCTGAGAGGTCCATCGTCGTCACCTGATAGAAGAGATAGGCCAGCAGGTAGGCGATAGGCCAGTCGATATAGATGGAACTGTAGACGAGGGTATACTGCCCCAGACCTTCGGTATGGCCTATAAAGAAGCCCGCACAGCCAAATAAGAGGGTCAGCAGCAGGAGATCTGCCTTGTGCTTTTTGAAGTCTTCGATAAAGCTGAAGAAAGGCAGGAAGAGAGACAGTTCAAAGAAGGTGAGTGCCTGGTAGCAGAGGTATTCCTCATAGGCGAAGCTGGCCTGACACCATAAGAATTCCAACAGAGTAAAGAAAGGCGGATAGTCCTTGTGATACCAGAGGTTGGAGGCATCGACCGTATAGAACTGTTTGAGACGGAAGGACTCCTTGGCCATGAAACCCAGATGGGCGAATTCATCGATGAAGCGGAAGTGCCGGTTCAGATGAAGGAGGAAGACCAGCAGGAAGAAGACAAGAGCCAGATAGAAGGAGATGTGGAAGTAACGCTTCCGGAATCCCTCCTCAGAGAAGTTCCTGAAAAGGATATAGAGGGCTCCCACTGCCAGGATGAGCAGGAGGATGAAACCGGTCAGGAGATTTCCCAGCAGACCTCCGAGATAGATGATCAGGACGGAGGCGCAGATCGTTAGAGGAAAAGACTTTCCGAAGTCTGTTTTCAGAAAGAAGACCGGATAGATATTCAGTAAAAGAAGTAAAAGAAGTGACGGAAAACCCATATACCATAACTATAACACCTAGTTCCTTAAGATATAATAAGTCTATGAAATACATCTTTTTCGATCTGGACGGCACTCTCCTGGATTCCGAAAAGGAGATCTCCTCTTCGACAGTAGACTATCTGAAGGAACTCTCTTCCAGAGGGATCGTTTTAGCCATCTCTTCGGGAAGAGACGTCGCCTCTATCCTGCCGATCTTAAGACAGGCCGGTCTTGAAGATGTGATGGACGTCATCGTCGCCAACTGCGGAGCGGATGTCTATGACATTTCCTCAAAGACGATGAGACAGCACTTCTATTTCTCTGCAGAAGAGCTGAAGGAGATCCTGAAGCGCTATTCCTCCTTTGAGGGAGTCAGTGTCCTCTTCCACAATCCGGATAAGCTCTTCGCCTCTTCCTGGCAGCCGATGGTAGATGTCTTTTCCAGTGCCAACGGTTTCGTCGGCTGGCACGATCCCACGAAGGAAGACTTCGTGGAAAGCGCCAGAGTCGAGATCCTCTATCCTTCCGAGAAAAGAGATGATCTCCTGGCTCCTTTCTTCTCTCTGGTACCGGAGGGCGTCCGGGGCATGGATTCGGACACTTTCATCTTTGAGCTCATCAGGGAAGAAAACTCCAAGGCCGGCGGGATCAGGCTCTTCGTAGAGGAAAGAGGGGATTCCCTGGAAGATGTGATGTGTATCGGAGACGGAGAAAACGACCTGGAGATGCTGGAAGCGTGCGGGAAGGGTGTGGCCATGAAGAACGCCAAGGACATTGTCAAGAAAAGGGCCGATGATGTCACGGACTATGACAATGACCATGAAGGCGTCCTGAAATATCTGAAGAAGATCTACGGGTAATGAAAGTATTTTCATGGATTGTAAAATATTGACAAATATCCTTTCGAGGATACAATAGAGGTATCAGCGATAAAGAGAAGAGTAGTCCGGAGAGAAGGTCAAAGAGAGTCCCTGCATGCTGAAAGGGGATACCGGAAGACCGGATGAACATGGTCTTGGAGCTGTATGGCCGAAAGGTAGGTCATATCGGGAGTTCCCGTTACAGAACAGGAGTATGTCAGTACTCTGTGAGCTGTGTGTCGTGAGGCACACAGGAAGTAAGGTGGTAACACGAGATCACATCCCGTCCTTTCATAGGATGGGATTTTTTATGGAAGGAGAAAAGGAGGTGATCAGCTCCGTGTCCATAAACAGGAGCGCCGGTATGTCTCCGGCAGCGTTCACCGTTTCCCTCGTTTCACAAGAATAATAGAAAGGCAGAATTAAACATGAAAACATTACAGAAAGCATTCGTCCTCCTCCTGATCGCCTTCCTGGCCTTCGGATGTTCCTCCAAGAAAGAAGAACCTGTTGAAGATAAGACCATCACTGTCGGTGTCAATCCGGTCCCGCATGCGGAGATCCTGGAAAACGCCGTAAAGCCGGTACTGGAAAAAGCCGGATGGACCCTCGATGTCGTCGTCTATCAGGACTATGTCCTGCCGAATGAGAACCTGGTCGCCGGAGAACTCGACGCCAACTACTTCCAGACCTTAGGCTATATGAACGGTCAGAACGAGAGCCACGGCTGGAAGCTGACAGCTGTCAAGGGTGTCCATATCGAACCGATGGGACTCTACTCCGACAAGTACGCGACAGCCACGGAGATCCCGGATGGCGCCCATATCTCTGTTCCGAATGATGAAGACAACCGTACCAGAGCTATCGAATTCCTGATCGCCAATGACTTCTTAAATCCGCTGGAGGGAGAACTCTCCGCTGCTACCATCAACGGGAATGCCGAAGCCAATCCGAGAGGCTTCGTGATCGAAGAACTGGAAGCGGCACAGCTGCCTCTGGCCCTGGCCGATGTCGATGCCTCGGTCATCAACGGAAACTACGCCTTAGGTGCTGAACTGCCGAAGAACCATCCGGCTCTCCTGGTAGAGACCTTCAATGAAGAAGCTGCCATCCGCCGCACGAACTTCGTCGTCTGTGTGGAAGGCAATGAGAACTCCGAGAAGATGAAAGCCCTGGTCGAGGCCATCACCTCTCCGGAAGTCCAGAAGTACATCGACGACACTTATAAGGGAGCTGTCATCACCTCCTTCGTCGATCCGCAGTAAACCAATACAGGAAATGTCCTCCCGGAGGACATTTCCTCTCTCTATAATGAGTTTCACTATGATCCAACTGAAAAATGTCTCCAAGAGTTTCGGAGACCTGGATGTCTTAAAGGACATCTCCATCGATATACAGGACAACGAGATCTTCGGGATCATCGGTCAGAGCGGCGCCGGGAAATCGACGCTTTTGCGCTGTATCAACGGACTGGAAGACTATCAGTCCGGAGAGATCCTGGTCGATGGGACAAAAGTCAGCACGAAAGACAAGAAGGCCCTCCGCGAACTGCAGAGAGGCATGGGCATGATCTTCCAGAACTTCAACCTGCTGGAAAGACTCGATGTCTATGACAATGTCGCACTGCCGATGAAGTTCTGGGGCATGAAGACGAATACCCCGGAGGCGAAGAAGAAGATCGAGGGACTCATCTCCCTGGTCGGTCTCTCCGACAAGATCCACGTCAGTCCGAGAGAACTCTCCGGCGGACAGAAACAGCGTGTCGCCATCGCCAGAGCCCTGGTCCTCGATCCGAAGATCCTGCTCTGTGATGAGGCTACATCAGCCCTCGATCCGGCGATCACCAGAGAGATCCTGTCCCTTCTGGAAGAGATCCATCAGGAGATGGGCATCACCATCATCGTGGTCACCCATCAGATGGAAGTCGTCAGACAGATCTGCGAGAGAGTCGCCTTCATCAAGGACGGCAGAGTCGTCGATATCGGCAAGCCGGAAGAACTCTTCATCCACCCGAAGAAGGATGTCAAATCCTTCCTCCATCAGGATTCCGATCTGCTTCCGGAAGAGGGCATCAATATCCAGCTGTTCTTTACGGATGAGAGTGCGGATGAACCGGTCATCTCCCAGATGGCCAGAGAACTGGGTATCGACTTCTCGATCTCCTGGGCCAAGCTGGAAGACTTCCGCTCCCATGTCTACGGGTCTTTGGTCATCACCATCGATGAAAAAGACAAGGACAGGGTGACGGCGTATCTCGACAGAGTCAGAGTATTATGGGAGGTGCTGTAGTATGACAGATATCATCTGGGCTGCATCGAAGCAGACATTGTATATGGTCTTCTGGTCGACACTGTTTTCGATCATCATCGGCTTCTTACCGGCCATCATCCTGACCCTCACGGCACCGGACGGCCTCCGTCCGAACAAGCCGGTCTACGAGATCCTTTCGCTTCTCGTCAACATCTTCCGTTCCTTCCCGTTCATCATCCTTCTCGTGATCATCATCCCGTTCACGCGCATGATCGCCGGAAAGGCCATCGGAACCAGAGCGGCTGTCGTACCTCTGACGGTATCAGCCATCCCGTACATCGCCCGTATCTTTGAGACGAGCCTGCGGGAGACAGATCCGGGTGTCATTGAAGCGGCGAGATCCTTCGGCGCTTCCGACTGGCAGATCCTCTTCCGTGTCTACATCAAGGAATCCATCCCGCGCATGCTGAACGGGGTCATCCTGCTGATCATCTCTCTGGTCGGCTACTCCGCTATGGCCGGAACTGTCGGTGGCGGCGGTATCGGTGACCTGGCGATACGCTACGGCTACCAGTCCTACAAGACCGAATACCTGATCGCCTGTTCCATCATCCTCATCCTCTTTGTCCAGGCTGTACAGATGCTGGGGAACTGGCTGTACAAGAAACTCTCATGAACTTCGTAAGTGTCAGAGCCGGGGAAACAGAGAAGATCAAAAGGCTTTCCTCTTTGGCTTCCCGCATCGTCAAGGAACACTACGATCCGATACTGGGACCGGTCCAGAACGACTACATGATCGAAAAGTTCCAGTCTGTCAAAGCCATCACTTCCCAGCTGGATGATGTCTACCACTACTGGATCGTCACAGAAGGAGAAGAAGATCTCGGCTTCATAGGACTCTATCCAAGAGAAGAGGACCTCTATCTTTCCAAGCTCTATCTTTCAAAGGAATTCCGGGGAAGAGGCATCGGAAAGGCCATGATGGACTTTGTGATCGACAGGGCCGGAGCCTATGGATTGAAGAAGGTCACACTCAATGTCAACCGCTACAACGATCGCTCCATCGCCTTCTATGAAAGCTACGGTTATAAACGTATCCGGGAAGAGGACAACGACATCGGAAACGGCTATTTCATGAACGACTATGTCTATGAGTATAAATGCTAAGACGGGTGAGAATCCGTCTTTGTTTTGTTTTATAATGGGGATGTATGTATGACGTATTGATCATTGGGGCAGGAGTCTCCGGCAGTCTTCTCGCCCACACATTAAGCAAACTCGATTTTTCTGTCTGCCTGCTGGACAAGGAAAGCGATGTCGCCTGCGGAGCCAGTTCCGCCAACAGCGCGATCATCCATTCCGGTCACGATCCAAAGGAAGGGAGTCTCAAAGCCCACTATAATCTCCTGGGCAACCGCATGTATAAGGATCTCTGTGATGAACTCCAGACAGCGTACCGCCAGGTAGGCGCTTTTGTCGTTACGACAAGCAAAGAGGAAGAAGGAAGACTTGAAGAACTCATCGCCAACTGTATCCGGCGTGAGATCCCTTATGAAGTCCTCGATGGGGATGAACTCAGAAGAAGAGAGAAGAATCTCTCCGACAATGTCACCAAAGGTATCTCCTTGCCTACTACCGGCATCGTCACCCCATGGGAAGTCTGTATCGCGGCAGTAGAGGAATTCCTGCTCAACGGCGGGGAAGTCCTGCTGGACCATGAAGTGACAGCCATCGAAAAGAAGGATGGCCGTTTCCTGGTACATTGTCATGACGAAGTCCTGGAGACCAAGATCCTCGTCGATGCGGCCGGTGTCTACGCCGATAAGATCGCTGGGATGCTGGGAGTACAGCGCTACTCCATCACGCCTAGAAAAGGCGAGTACTACATCCTCGACCACACCAAGGAAAAACTGGTGGATACCATCATCTACCCGGTCCCGTCCGACAAGGGAAAGGGCGTTCTGGCGGTACCGACCATCCATGAAAACATCCTTTTAGGACCGGACAGCGAGTTCGTTCCGGACAAGGATTCCGTTGCGACTGATGAAGGTCTCGACTACGTGAGAAGAGAGATCGCCAAGACCGTCAAAAACATCCCGATGGGCAACATCATCCACACCTTCGCCGGTCTGCGTCCGACACCGGATACCCATGATTTCGTCATCGGTGAAGATGAGGAAGTGGAGAACTTCATCCATGTGGGAGGCATCGAATCCCCGGGTCTCACCGCTTCTCCGGCCATCGCCGAAGATGTGAAGAAGATCATCGTGGAAAAGCTCCATCCGTCTGAAAAGAAGGAATACATCCGCCGCAGAAAACCGGTCATCATGAGAGAGATGAGCGAGGAGGAAAAGGCGGAACTCGTAAAGAAGGATCCGGACTTCGGAAAGCTCATCTGCCGCTGTGAAAAGATCACGTTAGGTGAGATAAAGGATGTCATCCACCGTCCATGCGGTGCGAAGGATGTCCGCGGCGTGAAGAGAAGATGCCGTCCGGGCATGGGAAGATGCCAGGGAGGATTCTGTGAAGTCGAAGTGCTCAAGATCCTTTCCAGAGAACTGAATGTGCCGATGGAAGAGATCTCTCTGCACGGAAAAGGCACACGGATCCTGGTGGAAGAAGCGAAGGAGGAACTCTTATGAGACAGGTAGAACTGGCTGTGATCGGCGGCGGCAGTGCCGGCATGGCAGCAGCCCTGGGCGCGGTAGAAAACGGCGTCAAAGATGTCCTCATCCTGGAGAGAAGCTTTGAATACGGAGGCATCCTCGAACAGTGCATCCACAACGGCTTCGGTCTCCATACCTTTAAAGAAGAACTCAGCGGTCCGGCCTATGCGGAACGCTATCATGAACTGCTGGAAGAATATCCGGAGATCTCCTTCCAGTATGAAAGTGCTGTCCTGAAGATCTCGGAAGACAATGTCCTGACTGTCACCGGAAGAAACGGTTATGAAGAGATCAAAGCCAAAGCGATCGTTTTGGCGACAGGCTGCCGTGAGAGAAGCGCCGGGGCCATCGGTCTTAGAGGAGACCGGGTCCAGGGTGTCTATACCGCCGGAACAGCACAGCAGTATCTGAACAAGGAAGGCTATCTCGTCGGCAAGCGGGTATTCATACTCGGCAGCGGCGATATCGGTCTCATCATGGCCAGAAGAATGACGCTGGAAGGCGCCAAGGTCGTCGGTGTAGCGGAACTCATGCCGTATTCCAACGGTCTGGCCAGAAACATCAAGCAGTGTCTGGAAGACTTCGACATCCCGCTCTACCTCTCCCATACGGTCAAGGCCGTCCACGGAAAGGGGAGACTGGAATCCATCAGTCTGATCGCTGTCGATGAAAACAGACAGGAGATCCCGGGAAGCGAAGAGATCATCCCGGTCGACTGCCTGCTGCTTTCTGTCGGCCTCATCCCGGAGAATGAACTCATTGAAAACATGGGCATCGAAATGGATAAGAGGACCAGAGGTGCCGTCATCGATTCTACCTATATGACTTCTAAGGAAGGTATCTTTGCCTGTGGCAATGCCCTTCACGTCCACGACCTCGTCGACTATGTCTCGGAAGAGGGAAAGCGCTGCGGCAAGGCGGCAGCGGAATACATCCTGAACGGAAAGAAGGAAGGGGAGAGGACAAAGAGCGTCCTGCACAAGGGCATCAGCTATATGGTCCCGCAGTCCTTCTACAAGGGTTCCGATATCGACTTCATGTTCAGAGTTACCGGTATCTATAAGAAGGCCAAGATCCACGTCTATGGAGAAGGCCTCGACAAGCGTATTCCGCAGATCTCCTTAGTTCCTTCGGAGATGGTCAAGATCCACATGAAGAAGGAAGACCTGGACAAACTCCAGGGAGAACTGCACTGGGAGGTGGAAGAATGAATCTCGTATGTATCCAGTGTCCGTTAGGATGCCATCTGACCGTTGAAGAAAAAGACGGAGAGATCATCGTCACCGGGAACAGCTGTCCGAGAGGCGCTGCCTATGGAAGATCGGAGATGACCAATCCGGTCCGTATCGTCACGACGACCGTCGCTCTTGATTCCAGGGACCACAGAAGACTCCCGGTCATCACTTCACAAGCCGTTCCGAAGGGAAGGATCATGGATGTGGTCAAAGCCCTGAAGGATGTCAAAGTCATGGCGCCGGTAAAACGCAACGATGTCATCGTCGAGAACGTCCTCGGTCTGGGCGTCGATATCATCGCTTCCCGGAGCGTCGAATGAGGAAAGTCTTTTCTCTTTTCCTCATCCTGCTCCTTCTCACTTCCTGTCACAAGGAGGTAAGAGAAGACCACTATGTCCTGGGACTCGATGAAGAGCGTCTCTTCGCTCCCGGTTTCGATACGCTGGAGAGGATGAGAGAGATCGGATTCGAGACAGAACTGTACGGGGAATTCTCAAAGGGAGATTCTGCCCAGGTACCGCTCTATTATGAGGGAAAGGAAGTCGGGAAGGCTACCTTCACCAATACCGGAAAGAAGGATGCCCCGTCCGAAGAGTGTATCCTCACATATCTGGAGCTCTACGTCTGGTCTATCCCGGAGACACTTCTCCTGGATGGAGAGGAAGTTCCTGTCTCCATCAAGGAGACCTGTGACAGATACGAAGGTGACTACCTCTATAAAAACGGCATCGCCTGTGTCATAGAGAAGGAAGACAGGAATGAGACTGTCATACTCCATGGCGACATCTCCGCCTATGATCAGGATCGGATAGACCGTATCGAAGTATTCGCAGATTAAATAAACAGGACCTCAGCGGGGTCCTGTTTTTGTATAGATCTTCTCTTCCGTGATGACCATATCCAGACAGACATCGTGTTCCTCTATAGGGATGTCTTTTTCTTTCTGGATCTCGTAGGCGATCCCGATCTTCAAAGCGTGTGTCTTCTGTAAGAAGCGGTCATAATAGCCGCCGCCGTGTCCCAGACGGTGACAGTCTTCATCGAAGCAGACGAGCGGTACCAGGATCACATCGAGGTCTTCCGGAAGGGCTTCTTCTCCGCCTGATGGTTCCATGATTCCGTAGGCACTCTTCTCAAAGACAGAGGAACGGTAAGCCTTCATGAGACCTTTTCCCAGGACTTTCGGGTAGGCAAAAGAGAGGTCTTTATCCAATGAGGAGAGATCAGGTTCCGAGGAAAAGGCCTGATAGGAGAGGACTTCTTTTCCTTCTGTATAAGGTTTCACTTTTTCCATGATCTTCCTGTCGAGATCTTTTCTCTGTTCAGGGGGAAGACCATCTCTTCTTTTCAGTACAGTCTGACGGATCTTCTGTTTCATTTTCTTTATTATAACGTGGGGATTTATTATTTTATGGACACTGACCTTATCTACCTACATCTTCGTCAACAGAGGTACGTACGGACCGGCAGCGGCTTCCGCGACCATCCTGACCCTCTTCACGACGATCTCTCTGCTGCTGTTCTTCAAGCTCACGAAGTCCAGCGATCTGTCTCTGTAACAGGAGAGTATCAGGATAAACGAGGCATCCTTCGTAAACTGTAACCCAAAGAGTAGACACTGAAATAAAAAGGTGTACCCCTCTTTGGGTTTTTCTATACACTGAAAGAAAGTGAGGTGATGTCTCTCTTATGCCGAGAAACTATTTTACCGATGAACAGATAAAGATTCTGGAAGAGAATCCCTATGTCCTGAAGGTATCGAAAGCCAATGTAGTCTTTACTGAGGACTTCAAAAGAGAGTTCATGAGACTGTATGAATCAGGACTCGGTCCGAGCGGGATCCTGAGAAGACTCGGGATCGATCCTCAGACGCTCGGAAAAACCAGAATAACGAAACTGTCCGAAAGGCTCAGAAAACAGTCTTCCCGTCCCGAAGGCTTCTCCAGGAAGGAGAACTCTTCAAAAGGGAAGGCAAGGAAGAAGAGACATCCGGAATTCAGTAATGAC
>JAFOMB010000080.1 GCA_017419065.1 Erysipelotrichaceae bacterium
AATGAATCTTCCTACGATAATCAGTTCATCTACCGGTCTGTCGATCCGAGTTTCACCTTTATCAACTTCGTCATCGGCCGTTCGAATGCGCAGGCGCAGATCGCTGCCTGGACCTGTGCTAATAATTTGGGAATCGTCTACAATCCACTGTTCATATACGGAAACTCCGGTCTGGGAAAGACCCATCTGCTGAATGCGATAGGGAATTTTGTGCTGAGCACGAAACAGGGTAAGAAGGTCGGCTTCATCTCCGGACTGGACTTCGTGGAAGGCGTCTCCAATTCGATCAAGGAAAAGAAGATCGATGAATTCAAGAAGAGCTTCCAGGATCTCGATCTCTTATTAGTCGATGACATCCAGTTCATCGCCGGGAAAGAGAAGACCCATGAAGTCTTCTTCAGTGTCTTCAACTCTCTCGTCAACAACAAGAAACAGGTCTGTGTCACCGCGGACCGCACCCCATCCGAGATCAAAGGCCTTGAGGAGAGGATCATTTCCCGTTTCAATCAGGGACTCAGCGTCAACATCGAAGTCCCGGAATACGAGACCAGTATGCGTATCCTCGAGATGAAGATCAAAAACAACGTCTACGGCACAAAGGAGATCGATGAAGATGTATTATCCTACATCGCCTCCAATTTCTCCCAGGATGTACGGTCGTTAGAGGGTGCTGTAAACAGATTATTATTCTATGCGATCAACTTCTCTACCGATGATCACATCACACTGAAACTGGCCATAGAAGCCTTTAAGGATCAGATAAAAGAAAATAAGAATGAATTGAGTATCATCACGATCCGAAAGGCTGTCTGCGACTACTACAACCTCACCAAGCAGCAGATCATATCCAAGAACCGGACCAAGAACATCGCCAATGCCAGAAACATCGCAATGTATCTCTGCCGGAAGCTCCTGGATGCGCCGTATAAAGAGATCGGCAACGAATTCGGCAAGAAGGACCACACGACGGTCATATCCTCCTGCCGGAGAGTCGAACAGCTGATCAAGACCGATCCGCGCTATCTGAAAGCCATCAACGAGATCGAAGCCCGTATCAAGTAAACACATTCCTCTAACAGGAAAACAAACATCGAAAAATGGTAAAATAGTGGTGTTGTAAAAGGGTATTTATGACTTTTCCACAATTTTCCACAGTCTAATAGTAATAACATTGAAAGAATCCAATACAAGGAGGCAGCCATGAATTTCAAAATTGCCAGAAGAGAATTCCTGAACGCACTGAATCTCAGTAACCGTGCCATCTCTTCCAACTCTCCTCTCCCGTCTTTGACAGGTGTGAAGATCGTCGTCAGTGCCGATACTCTGACACTGATCTCTTCTGATTCCAATATCTCTATCAGGACAGTGATCGAAAATAAAGATGATTCCAATACTCTCATCGTAGAGGAAGAAGGAGAGATCATCATCGATGCGAAGTACCTTTCCGATATCACCAGAAAACTGGATGACGATCTGATCAGCTTTGAGACTGTAGACGGTACTCTGATCCGTATTTCTACCGGTCATTCCGAATACCGCATCAACGGTATGAGAGCCTTTGAATATCCGGATATCAATTTTGAAGTCAATACAACGGATCCGTTCGAACTGGAGACATCTCTGTTCAGTGAGATCATTGAACAGACGGCCTTTGCCTGCAGCGACAAGGACATCCGTCCTGTCCTCACCGGTGTCAACTTCCGGGCTGAAGGATCTAAATTATACGTCAACGCGACAGACTCCTACCGTCTGGCATCCAAGACCATCGATCTCGACCGTGAACTGAGATTCAACATCACTGTTCCGGCGAAGTACCTCATGGAAGTCTATCACAGCATCACCGGGGAAAAGAGCGTCACGATCGCCATCGATTCTCAGAAGATCGCCTTCCTCTTCGGCAATTCTATCATTCAGACGAGATTACTGGATGATGCCTTCCCGGATACTTCCAGACTCATCCCGGATCACTTCACCCAGACATTAGTGGTCAACAGCCGCAAGCTTCTGAATATCGTCGACCGCTGTTCCTTCATCAAGTCCGACGGCAAGAACATCGTCAAGCTTTCTATCAATGGCGATGGCATGCAGGTGAACTCCCTGAACCAGGCTGTCTCGCTCAATGACGGCATCGACATCATCTCTTTTGAAGGAGAGCCTATTGAGATATCCTGCAGCGGAAAATATCTTGAGGACGCCGTAAAAGCCCTCAAGAGCGAAGAAGTCGTCATGTGCTTCTCCGGAGAACTCCGTCCGATCATCTTGAAGAAAGAAGGAGATGACCACATCACCCAGCTGATCTCTCCGGTCAGGACCTATCACTAAAGAAACAGGCAGCTGAAAAGCTGCTTTTCTTATAGAGTGTTAATATTTAAAATATTTTAAATATTTAGTATAATAGAACCATGATGACAATAGGGAACATTCTGTCTGTAAGGATCCATACGGAATATGTCAAACTCGAACAGTTTCTCAAACTCGCGGATATCATCTCCAGCGGCGGAGAGGCCAAGGCCTTTCTTGCGGAGAATGAGATTTTTGTGAATGGGGAGAGAGAAAACAGAAGA
>JAFOMB010000081.1 GCA_017419065.1 Erysipelotrichaceae bacterium
CCGTGGAGGAGATGGATGCCGTT
Source organism: Erysipelotrichaceae bacterium (assembly GCA_017419065.1). Lineage (GTDB taxonomy): Bacteria > Bacillota_I > Bacilli_A > Erysipelotrichales > Erysipelotrichaceae > Colivicinus. The sequence continues at coordinate 24 of JAFOMB010000081.1, forward strand.
CTGCACCACGGGACAGTTCGCGTCCGTGGACAAGGGATACCGGCGGCACTGCGGACCGACGGCGATCACCAACGCCATCCTGACCCTGGATCCGAAAGAAGAAGATCCGAAGGAGATCTATGAAGATGTCGCCAGGATCGGAAGAAGAAGGCTGACTTACTGGAACAGCGACCTCTTCCATCTGTTTGGAGGGACAGTCGATATCCTGACGCCTTCCTATCTGAGAAAGGTATTCAGAAAAGAAGGCATCGAACATGCCCGGGTATTAAAAAGACGCGTCATGAAGCCGGAAAGAGTCCTGGAGGCCATTACGAAGGGACACCTCCTGTACATACAGTTCCGTCATCACAAGAAGTACGGCAATCACCACGTCATCGCCTACGGAGGCTATGAGGAAGGGGATCAGTTCTACGTGAAGATCGCCGACGGCTGGAAGGCTTCTCCTTCCTATATCCCGTTATCGGAACTGGGAAGGGGCTATATCATCGAGATCATTCCCTGAAGACTTCTCATGAAGTCTTCTTTTCTACTTCATTGACTGTCACATGAACTCATGATAGAATCAAGATATCATAACAGGAGGAATACTATTATGCTGGATCAATATATGCCGGGTACCAATATCCCTTTTTCTGCCGGAAACACATCGGATACCATCGAGATCCTGATCAGGACCACTAATGGATTATCTCTGTCTCAGGTCTGTACGATCACAGGACTGGAGACTTCGACGATACAGAACTGGGTGAAAAGGGGCTATGTATCCCGACCGGTAAAGAAGAAATACTTTGACAGACAGATCTGGCGCATCCTGCTGATCTCCTCTTTACGTGACTGCATGAAGATCGAGGAGATCGCCGAACTCATGAGTCTCATCAACGGCGATGTCGAAGACGCCAGCGATGACATCATCTCGGAGGCCAGACTCTACGACTACTTCTGTCAGGCCATCAAACAGATGGACACTCATACTCTCAATGAAGAGACGATCAGCGATATCGTCGATTCCCTGCTGAGCGATTTTGATCACCCGGGCGCTGCCAAGCTCTCCTGTGCCATCAAGATCATGGTCTACGCCTATATATCCGGGCGCTGTCAGAAGGAGATCAACAGATATCTTCGTGAATTAAAAGGAGAATAATATGATCGAATTCAGAAATGTTTCCAAGTCCTACAAGAAGGGGACTTATGCGGTAGATCATCTGGATCTCACAGTCAATGACGGCGAGATCTTCGGCTTCTTAGGCCCAAACGGCGCCGGGAAGTCCACCAGTATCCGTATGCTGACAGGGATACTCGATCCTGATGAAGGGGAGATCTACCTGGACGGCTATGAGATCTCAAAAGAGCCTTTAGAAGCGAAGGGACAGTTCGGCTATGTTCCGGATGATCCGGATCAGTTCCTCAATCTCAGAGGCATCGAATACCTGAACTTCCTTGCGGAGATCTATGGCGTTGAAAACAGGAAGGAGAAGATCGAAGAGCTGACGAAGCGCTTCGGCATCTACGACGTCCTGAACAACGAGATCGAATCCTATTCCCACGGCATGAGACAGAAAGCTGTCTTATGCGGAGCGCTTCTCCACGATCCGAAGAACTGGATCCTCGATGAACCGATGACAGGTCTCGATCCGAGGTCTTCCTTCGATCTCAAGGAGAGGATGCGCAAGCACGCGGATGAGGGCAACTGCGTCTTCTTCTCGACCCATGTCCTGGAAGTTGCGGAAAAGCTCTGCGACAGAGTCGGTATCATCGACAAGGGAAAACTCCTCTTTGTCGGAACGATGGAAGAACTGCGTGAACGCTTTGCGGAAGACGGTTCCTTAGAGACGCTCTTCCTGGAGATGACAGAACATGTGGAAGAGAATTAAATCCCTGACAAAACTCTTCCTGAAGACGACCTTTCACTTCAATCCAGGCAAAAAGAAAAAGAAGGGTTCCATCATCCTCTATGCCCTCTTATTTGCCTACCTGATCGGGATCGTGATCTACGGATCCTATGAGGCAGTGGATTTCCTGAAAGGTATCCAACAGGAGAAAGCCTTTGCGGCGATCATCATCATGGCTAACATGCTTCTGGCTCTCGTGGTGATGCTGATAGGAAGCCTCAACGTACTCTACTATTCCACCGACAATCTCGCGGTCCTGCCTTTGCCGGTAAAAGCCGGGGAGATCGTGGCCGCCAAGCTCAACTCCCTGATCGCCTATGAATATATCGAAACAGCCCTGATCGGATTATTACCTTTAAGTGTCTACGGCGTTCTGACAGGACAGTCCTGGATCTACTATGTATTGATGATCGTGGTCCTGGCCATCCTGCCGGTGATCCCGGTATGCATCTCGGCCTGCCTCATCATCTTCCTGATGTCCTTTACGAAGGGACTGCGCAATAAGAGACTGGTCCAGCTCTTTACGATGCTCCTGGCCCTGGGCTTCTCCTTCAGCGTCTCCTTCATCTCGTCGAGCGTGCGGAGCGAAGCCGATGTCATGGCCTTCTTCAATCAGGTCAACGGCCTGGTGGAAGTCTATAAGAGCGTCCTTCCGAACGTCTCCTGGGCTGTCAGTGCCTTATTAGACAGGAATATCCTTTCCTTACTGATCCTCATCGCGGTCAGTGCCCTGATCTATGTCTTATCAGTCCTCTTCTCCCAGAAGTTCTACTTCAAGGGTGTCCTGAGTTCTCTGTTTTCTTCAGGCGGCATCCACAAGAAGAAGGTCGATGAAAAGACGTCCTTCAAGTCGCAGGGCCTGCCTCTTACCTATATCCTGAAGGAGTTCAGGATCTATCTGCGCAGGCCGACCTATCTCGTACAGCTCTTACTGCCGACACTGGTCGTCCCGGTGCTCATGCTGGTGGTCTTCTACTTCTCCGCCAAGCAGGGGATGGAGGGCTCCGGCATGTCCATGGATCTGTTTACGGAAATGATCCGGGGGTATGAGCCGATCGTGTTCGGCTGTGTGGTGATGGTGCTGTTATTCAATACGATGTACTCCTTCCTCTCTGTCGTGGCGATATCCAAGGATGGCAAGGATGCGGCCTTCATGAAGACGATCCCGGTCCCGCTCTGGGAACAGGTCTTATACAAGGCTGTTCCGGACATGCTGATGGTCCTGTTCGACTCTGTCGTGACTATCCTCATCGTCTCCTTTATCCTGAAACTCAGAGTCCTCGTGATCATCCTGCTCTTCCTGGTGATGATCCCGTTCTCTTTCTTCCATGGCGCCTTCATCTACTTTGATCTGAGGGCTCCGAAACTCTACTGGCACAACGACCTCGAGATCGTGAAGAGGAACTTCCGCGTCATGATCCCGATCGCCGTCCACATGGTCTTCATCGCTCTGGTCGCCATACTGACCTTTGTGGCGGAAATGGAGATGGTCCCGCTGGCTGTCCTTCTGACACTCGTATTCTCTCTGCTCGCCTTCCTGTCCTGTCTCTTCCTCTACAAGAAGACAGATACGCTGGCGAAGGCTATCTATTAAGGAGGATATATGATCACCAAAGAAGAAGCTTCAAGACTCATCAGGATCGGAAGAGATTTCATGCACATGCCGGAGGAAGATCCGGAATATAACAGCGATCAGTATTCCGATGTCCCGGCTCCGCCTTTATTCAAGGACCCGGTGAGCGATGTCATCATCGACCTGCCGATGGATTTCGATTCCCTGAAGGCCGATACTCCTCTGCTCGATATCGTCAACAGACGGAGCTCGCACCGCGTCTATACCGAGGAATACATCTCCCTCTTACAACTCTCCTATCTCTTATGGTGTGCCCAGGGAGTCAAGGGGAAAAGGGGAAAGAACTACTGTACTTTGAGGACAGTTCCATGCGGCGGTTCGAGACACGAGTTCGATGTCTACTTCGCCGTCCAGTATGTCGAAGGTCTGAAGCCGGGCTACTATCACTACCTCCCGGAACACCATCAGATCGAATTCCTGGGAGAGGAAAGCGACATCCGCTCCTTCATCAATGAATCCGTGGCGAAGCAGACCTGGGCTGTAAAGGCCTCTGTCGTCTTCTATTTCGACATGGTGGCCTACCGTGCGGAATGGCGCTATGGCATCTACACCCACAGAGTCGCTCTGATGGACCTCGGCTACATCTCCGAGAACATCTACCTGGCCTCTGAAGTACTGGGCCTGGGCAGCTGTGCACTGGGATCGATCAGCGAGGGGATCGCCAACGAGAAGTTCGGCCTGGACGGCAGTGAGGAATTCATCCTGCTGGCTCATCCTGTCGGAACCATCAAGGAGGCTGACCGGCAGAAGGAACTTGACTTCTATGCCTTCGTCCATGACTATGACAAGTAAAAGAGACACTGTCTCTTTTCTTTTTGATGTTACAAATGTACATTTATTTTCCTGGAGGGAAAGAATAGGGAAAAAGTGATTATAATAGAAGGGTAGATAGCTTATATATAGGAGGGTAAATCACATATGAGCGAAAAAATGAGAGCTATTGCCGTCACAGAAGTCGGCAAGGCAGAGATCATCGAAGTCGACAAGCCGCAGATCGGTCCGTACGAACTCCTGATCAAGGTCAAAGCTACTTCTTTATGTACTGTTGACCAGAGAAACTTCTTAGGTATCGTCGATTATGGCAAGCCGTTCGTCGGCGGACACGAAGTATTCGGTGTCGTTGAAGAAGCCGGCGATTACTCCGGTGACTTCAAGCCGGGTGACAGAGTTGTCTTTGACGGTATTTACTGCGGACAGTGCGAAGCCTGCAAGACCGGCAACTCCACACAGTGCGAAAACATGGGCAAGGGCAGAAAGGCCTTTGACTTCAACGGTACGATCATCGGCGGCGGCTGCGCGGAATACGTACGTATCCCTTACGTCAACTGCTTCCACATCGATGAAAACGTCAAGCCGGAATGGGCAGCATTATGCGAACCGTTATCCTGCTGCTTACACGGTGTTGAAAAACTCCACATCCAGTTAGGCGATACCGTCGTCATCATCGGCTGCGGTATCATGGGTATGGCTCAGGTCATGTTATGTAAGTTAAAAGGCGCCAGAGTCATCGTTTCCGAACCTCAGAAGGAAAGAAGAGAAAAGGCTCTCCGCAACGGTGCTGACCTCGCTGTCGACCCGATGGCTCAGGACCCGGTAGAATTCGTCAAGAGCGTTACCAGAGGCCGTGGTGCTAATCATGTCATCAACACGACTCCGATCGCCGCTGTCTGGGAACAGGCTATGGCAATGCTCGCTCCTAAGGGCAGACTGATCGCTTACTCCAGCCAGCATCCGGATAAGCCGATCCCGATCTCCTTCGGCAAGCTGCACTCCAAGGAATACGAATACATCGGAACGGTCAACGCCGGTATCGAAGACTTCGCAAGAGTTGTCAAGCTGATGAACTACGGCATGCTGAATGTCGATGAACTCATCCACGGCACTTACAAGTTCGAAGACTGCCAGAAGGCTTATGAAGATGCTTCTCAGCCGTCTACTTACCGCTGCGTCATCCTTCAGGACTAATTAGAGTATTGAAATGATGAAAAGGATCTCAAATGAGATCCTTTTTTCTTTCGGTACAGCTTTCCTTTACCCGCTTATTGCCGTGGTATGATTTTTCTATGGGAAATGTGCTGAAAAGGGCTTTGAAAGCGACACTGCCGGTCCTGGGAGGCTATCTCTTCCTGGGGATAGGCTTTGGGATTCTGCTGTATCAGAAGGGCTATGGTCTCTTCTATTCCTTTCTGATGGCCGTTTTCATCTATGCGGGCTCCTTACAGTACGCCGGAGCCGGTTTTCTTTTACCCGGGACTTCCTTGCTGAATGCGGGATGGACATCTTTCCTGCTGAATGTGAGACATCTCTTCTACGGTCTCTCCATGATCGGAAGATATAGAGATACCGGAAAGAAGAAGCCCTATCTGATCTTCTCTTTGACTGATGAGACCTATTCGGTCCTCTCTTCTCCTGAATACCGGGAAGAAGGGGAGGACTTCCTCTTCTTCGTCTCCCTGTTCGATCATCTCTACTGGATCACCGGCTGCTGCACAGGATCTCTGCTGGCGGAGAGCTTTTCCTTATCCATCAAAGGCTTTGACTTCGTATTGACCGCACTCTTCCTGACGATCTTCGTGGATCAGCTCTTCAAGGAGAAAGACCGCTTCTCCTCCTGGACAGGACTGTTCGTGAGCCTCTTCTGTCTCATCCTCTTCGGGAAAGAGGTCTTCCTGATTCCGTCCATGGTCCTCATCGCCGTCATACTGACACTGAAAAGGAGGAGAGAGTCATGATCGAAAAACACGCACTGATCGCGATAGCTGTCATGACCCTGGTGACGGTCTTCCTGCGCTTTGTGCCCTTCCTCTTCCTGGCAGGGAAAGAGGAGCTTCCCTATCTGAAGTATCTGGGGAAGATGCTGCCGAGTGCCATCATGGGGATGCTGGTGGTCTACTGCTTCAAGGATACAGATATCACAGTAACTGCGGAGATCATCCCGGCATTACTGGCCTCTCTTGTCATCGTCCTCATACATGCCTTAAAAAAGAATACTCTGCTGAGTATCCTTTCCGGTTCTCTGGTCTATATCCTTCTCGTTAATTACTTCTTCTGATCGTCGAAGTATCTCTCCAGATACATCTGATAGGCGATCGCACAGGCGATATTTCCATAGAGGTCATCCGTGACCTCTATTTCTTTTTCCGCCATCTTCTTGGAAGCTGTCATCATCGAGGAGCGGAAGCGTTCATAGAAGGAGGTGATGTCCTGATTCTCCTCTTCCTGCATCAGCAGGCGGATATTGTCGATGGAGATGACTTTCTTGGCCAGGACGATGAAGATGAAAGAGGCGATCTGTTCCCTCGTATAGGTCTTTCTGTTGAGGCGGGGAACGAGTTTCAGTTTGACATAGTTGGTGATCATCGATCCCGTTACCTGCATGACAGGGTAGGCAGATAAAAAGCCGTTGATATAGCGGACGACCTGGTCGAGGTAAAGTCCGACATCCGGGATCTCCCGGAATTCCGGCAGGGAAAAGGACGAGATGTCCTGTTTGATCTTTTCATTCACGTTCATACTTATATGGTAGTATAGATCTCTGCTTCCGTCAAACCGTATCCCTTGACAGGTTATTGGATAACCGATAGAATGGAGATGTAAAAGTTATTGAATAACCGATGATAAAGTATAGAATAGGAGGAAAACGGTTATGGAAATGATGATCCGCAAAGACTATGTCCGTCACAATGAAGAGATCTTCCGCCTGCGGGATCCGTTTTCCTGTCTGAGCCATTTTGCGGGCTTCCTGCTGTCGATCGTGGGGATGCCGATACTTCTGACCAGGGCAGCGGAAAACAGCTCTCAGAGGACGGTAATGATCTCTCTGTCAGTGTATATGCTGACGATGATCCTGTTATACGAAGCCAGCGCTTCTTATCACGCCTTCAACATCTCTCCGAGGGCCAACCGCATCCTCAAGAAGATCGATCACATGTCCATCTTCATCCTGATCGCCGGGACCTATACCCCGATCTGCGCGGCAGTACTGCCGGAAAGGGAAGGGAACATCATGCTGGCGGTGATCTGGTCTATCGGACTCTTAGGCATCCTCTTCAAAGCCTTCTTCGTCTACTGTCCGAAGTGGGTGTCCTCGGTGATCTATCTCACGATGGGATGGGCGGTCGTGGCCGTCATGCCGATCCTGCTGCCGTTGCTGTCCACAGGCGCCTTCCTGTTTCTCTTACTGGGAGGACTCTTCTATACAGCAGGGGCCATCATTTACGCCTTAAAGCTGACGGTCTTTAAGAATCCTTACTTCGGTAATCACGAACTCTTCCACCTCTTCGTCCTGGCCGGTTCGCTATGCCACTATCTGCTGATGCTTCATTACATCGCCTGCTAGGCAAAGAGAATGCCTGATCAGGGAAATACGGTTATAATAGGGATATGAAAAAATGGAGTTTCCTTTTTCTATCCCTCTTTTTATTTGCGTGCAGCTCTTCTCCGCTTTCTTTGAGAAAGTCGGACAGTGCAGAGATCACGGATCTTCTGATGGGCTATGGCCTGGAGGAAGTTGAGAGAAGGGAAGGGGACACTTTCTTTCAGCGCAGCTACAGCGGCTGGGTCGACAGAGCCCGGTATGATGTCTGCGTCTATACTTATGAAAACGGAGAAGTCATGGACATCGATCTCACCGCAGAGGGAAGGGTCGACCGGGACTTTCTCTATCAGATCTGCGATCTGGCCAGTAAAGGGGAGTGGGCGCATAAACGCCTGTGTGAAAAGCTCAGAGAACTCCTGAACAATGAAGCCGGAGGAAAGCTCTCTTTCCGAAACGACTCCCTGAAACTGGATGCCGATGTCTCGATCTCCAGGATCACCATCTCTTTAGAGGACATCGCTTTTGAAACCTGGTTAAAGGAGAATACGCATGAGTGAATTAGCATCGATACAGGAAGAGCGTTCCCGTACCATCGTCAAAGTCTCGATGGTCGGGATCATCACCAATATCCTGTTAGCTTCCTTCAAGGCCATCATCGGCCTGCTGTCCCATTCGATCGCCGTCGTACTGGACGCCGTCAACAATCTCTCGGACGCCCTGTCTTCGGTCATCACGATCATCGGTGCCCGTCTGGGAAACAAGAGAGCCGACAAGGCCCATCCGTTGGGACACGGACGGTATGAATACCTGAGTGCCATGGTGGTATCTGCCCTGGTCTTATACGCCGGTATCACTTCTTTAGGGGAATCTGTCAAGAAGATCATCACCCCGGAAGAGGTGGACTATTCCGCGGTCTCTCTCATCATCATCGCGGTAGCGGTCCTGGTGAAGATCCTCTTAGGAACTTATGTCAAGAAAAAAGGAGAGGAAGTAAACTCTCCGTCATTGGTAGATTCGGGAAGCGATGCGCGCTTTGACGCCATCATCTCCTTCTCTGTCCTCTTATCGGCCATCATCTTCTTAACGACCGGTCTGTCCTTAGAAGCCTATTTAGGTGTAGCCATTTCCATCTTCATCGTCAAATCCGGTATCGACATGTTCAAGGAGACGATCAACGAGATCCTGGGTGCCAGAGTCGACAGGGAATTCACAGCGGCCATCAAGGATACCATCCTCGAAGAGGAACAGGTACAGGGCGTCTATGACCTTATCCTGCACAACTACGGACCGGACCGCTATGTCGGCTCTGTCCACGTCGCTGTCGATGAAAGCCTCAGCGCTTCCGAGATCGACAAGCTCGAAAGAGATATCGCCCATAAGGTTTTCATGAAACACGGGATCGCTTTAACAGGCATCGGCATCTACTCCGTCAATTCGAAGGATGAGACAGTCGTCAAGATGCGCGATATGATCTCCCGCATCGTCATGTCCCATGACAACATCCTGCAGATCCACGGCTTCTATGTCGATAAGGAGACGAAGACCATCAACCTTGACATCATCATCGACTACGATCTCAAGGAAAGAGAAGAACTCTTCAAGCACATCACCGAAGAAGTCCAGGGAGCCTTCCCGGACTATACCATGAACTTCACCATGGATATCGATATCTGATATGAAAGTATTCAAAGAGAAAAAACAGACCATCCTGACATCCTGCTTCCTGAGCCTGCTGCCTATGTTTATCGGCTTATTGAAGTGGAACGACCTCCCGGAGAGGATCCCTTTCTATTTTGGAAGGGGGATGAACCCGATCGCCCGGCCCATGAAGTCAGTGGTGGTCATCGTCATCCCGCTCATCCTCCTGGTGATCGTCTTCCTGTGCATCCTTTTAAGCAAGCTGGATAAGGAATGGGATGATCTGATGTTCCACTTCCGCATGGCGATCTCTCCGCTTGTTTCCATCATCATCAGTGTCTGCATCTACAGCTATGATGAACTGGGTTATTTCAAAGGAAAGGTCCTGCTCTTCCTCTTGGGAGGACTGGTATTGCTCTTTCTGTCCCTGAAGCTGAAAGGGGCAGATGAAAAAGCGGAAGAGACGATCGCGAAGGTAAGGCCCATCCTCAGTATTCTGGGATGCCTCGTCATCTTCCTCGGATTTGTGTTTTAAAAAAGACTGTTGAAACAGTCTTTTTATTCTGTCGTATAGTTGTCGAAGTAGCCCTGGATGAAGACGACCGGTGTTCCCTTGTCTCCGGAGCCGCTGGTGAGATCGCACAGGGATCCGATGAGGTCTGTCAGCTGTCTCGGTGTCGTTCCTTCCGAGACCATCTTGCCGACGAGACTGCCGTCCTTTTCCTTGATGGAGGACTTGATGGCTTCCTTAAGTTCTTCACCCTGGAGATCGGCGAAGTTGTTGTCAGCGAGATACTTGATCTTCAGCTCGTTCGGAGTGCCTTTGAGTCCTTCTGTATAGAACGGGGAGACGACCGGATCAGCCAGTTCCCAGATCTTGCCCTGAGGATCCTTGAAGGCTCCGTCGCCATAGACCATGACTTCCATCTTCTTGCCGGTGAGAGCCAGCATCTTTTCCTGGATGTCTTCTACGAGGTTCTGGGCATCTCTCGGGAAGAGCTTGACCTTGTCTTCGGTAGCCTTGTTGGAACCGAGGAGGCCGTAGGTCTCGTTATAGCCGGAACCGTTGATGGAAGAAGTCATGATGTCATCGAGACCCAGAACGTTTTCCGCTCCGTTCTCTCTCAGAACTCTCTTGGTGCGCTTTCTGGTGTGGATGTCGCAGTTGATGACGTTCTTCGTATAGGCGAGGATGGCTTTCGGATTGTTGGCGAAGATGATCTCCGCTTCACATCCTGTGCCTTCGATCAGCTGTTTATAGTAGTCGATGTAGTCGACACCGGTGAATTCGTGCTTGCGGGTCCCGAAGAGCTCACGGTACTTCTCTAAAGAGAGGACATCGGAGTACGGGTTGACGTTCTTTTCATCGAGTTCGTCAATGGTGAGAAGGGCATTTCCGACTTCATCACTTGGATAGCTGAACATCAGATAGACCTTTTTAAATGCCTTGGCCATGCCCTTTAAGAGGATGGCGAAGCGGTTTCTGGAAGTGATCGGGAAGATCACGGCAGCTTCTTTCGCCGGCATTTTGTTTCTGATATCCTGAGCGATGTCTTCGATTGTGCAGTAGTTGCCCTGCGCTCTGGCGACGATCGACTCTGTCATAGCGATGATGTCTCTGTCATGGAAGACGATATTGGCACTTTCGGACGCCTTCATGAGAGTAGCGGGAATGATTTCAGAGAGGTCATCTCCCTCTTTGATGATCGGGCAGCGGATACCTCTGCTGACTGTACCGACGTATCTTTCCATAGTAGGAATCCTCCTTCACAACGTATCTAATATACCACAGATGAAGACTTTTCATTTACTGAAAATGTTTACAATTTTAGATCTTTTATTATAATAGAGAGAAACAGCAGGATATGTTAGAATGGAGTGGATTAGGAGTATATCTATGGCAAGCAAATACACATTTGAAGAAATCGTTTCACATTTAAAGAGCACCGGTTTTGTCTATCAGGGCAGTGAGATCTACGGCGGTCTTTCCAATTCCTGGGATTTCGGTATCCTGGGTTCCTATCTGAAGAAGAATATCAAGGACCTCTGGTGGAAGGAATTCATCGAGAAGTCCCCGTATAACGTCGGGATCGACTCCGCCATCCTCATGAATCCGAGGACCTGGGAGGCCAGCGGCCATCTCAAGGGTTTCAGTGATGCCATGGTGGACTGCAAGGAATGCAAGGGCCGCTTCCGTGCCGATAACCTCATTGAAGAAGCTACCGGTTTATCTGCCGAAGGCAAGACACCGGAAGAGATGGACAAGATGATCGAAGACAACCATGTCGTCTGTCCGGTCTGCGGCAAGCACAACTTCACGAGCGCCCGTCCGTTCAACCTGATGTTCAAGACCTTCATCGGTACTCTGGAAGACGCCAAGTCCACCGTCTACCTGCGTCCGGAAACAGCGCAGGGCATCTTCGTGAACTTCGCAAATGTCCAGAGGACATCGAGAAAGAAACTGCCTTTCGGCATCGGTCAGATCGGCAAGTCCTTCCGTAATGAGATCACACCGGGCAACTTCATCTTCCGTGTCAGAGAATTCGAACAGATGGAACTGGAATTCTTCTGCAAGCCGGGGGAAGACCTCGAATGGTACCGCTACTGGGTCGATACCTGCTTCAACTTCGTCAGGAGACTGGGTATCAAAGAAGAGAACCTGCGCATCCGCGAACACGATCCGGAAGAGCTCAGCTTCTATTCCAAGGGTACGAGCGATATCGAATACGCCTATCCGTTTACGGACTGGGGCGAACTCTGGGGCATTGCCGATCGAACAGACTATGACCTCAAGCAGCACTCCGAATACTCCGGCAAGGAACTCTCCTATCTCGATCCGGAGACTCATGAAAAATACATCCCGTACTGCGTCGAACCGTCGGTAGGTGTCGAAAGACTCTTCCTGATGGTCGTCTGCGACGCTTATGATAAGGAGACCCTGGAAGGCGGCGATGAGAGAGTCGTCATGCACATGCATCCGGCTCTTGCCCCGGTCAAGGCCTGCATCTGCCCGCTCTCCAAAAAACTCTCAGAAGGGGCTCAGAAGGTCTTTGAAGACCTGAGAGAAGACTTCCATGTCGAATATGATGAAGCCGGCTCCATCGGCAAGCGCTACCGCCGCAACGATGCGATCGGTACCCCGTTCTGCATCACCTATGACTTCGATTCCGAGACAGACGGCTGTGTCACCATCCGTCACCGTGATTCGATGGAACAGGAGAGAGTCGCCATCAAAGATCTGAAGGAATACATCAAAAAGAGAATCGCCTTTTAATGAAATTAACCGAAGAGATGATCGATGATATCCGGAATGCGGCTTCGATCTCGGAAGTGATCGGACACTACATTCCTCTGATCAGGAAAGGCAAAGGCTATACAGCACTTTGTCCTTTTCATGATGATCACGATCCATCTCTTTCTATTTCGGAAGACAAGCAGATCTACAAGTGCTTCGTCTGCGGCAAGGGCGGCAACGTCTTCCGCTTCGTCCAGGACTACAAGAAGGTCTCCTTCCCGGAGGCGGTCAAGGAAGTATCCGAGATCATCGGGAAGCCGATCGACATCGATGTCGACAGGAAACCGAGACCGGTCTCCAAGTATCAGCGCTCCTATGACCTTCTGAACGCGATGATCTCCTATTCCTCCTATCTGCTGACGGCTTCCAAGTACGGACCGGACGCGATGGCGTATCTCGAAAAGAGGGGACTGGAGAAGGACATCATCGAGCGCTTCGATATCGGCTATGATCCAAACGATACGATCATGACGGCCTATCTGAAAAGCCAGAAGTTCACGGATGAAGAGATGATCCGCTGCAATGTCGGACGCTTGCAGGACAATGGCATGCGGGATGTCTTCCATCACCGCATCCTCTTCCCGATCCACAACGAAAACGGAGAGCCTGTGGCTTTCAGTGCCAGAGACTTCGAAGGAAGAAGCGACGCGAAATACATCAACTCCTCCGAGACGGAGATCTATACCAAGGGGGATATCATCTACAACTACCACCGGGCCAAGGATGCCGCCAGAATGGCGAAAGCCGTCATAGTCTGTGAAGGTGTCATGGACGTCATCGCCTATGCCAGAGCCGGCATAGACAACTGCGTGGCTACTCTGGGAACCGCCTGCACGCAGAAGCAGCTCGATCTCATCGCCTCCCTCAGCAACGACATCGTCGTCTCCTATGACGGCGACCGTGCCGGACAGGCAGCCAATATGAAGATCGGGGAACTGGCCATGCGGGCAGGATACCGTGTCTACGCGATAGACAACCGCAGCGACCTCGATCCGGACGAGCTCATCAACACCTATGGGAAAAACACCCTGCGCGATCTCTATTCGAAGAAAGTGCCTTTCCTCGACTACGCGATCCGCTACTACCGGGAACACCTCAATCTCGAAAACTACAATGACCGCAAGACCATGACCATCAAGGTAGGGGCTCTCATCGATCTTCTCAAAGACGAGTATGACCGGGAGAATTACACCAATACCCTCTATGAGATCACGAAATTGCGCAAAAGAGATGGGGAAACCCCTATAAAAAAAGAGTATAATAGAAAGGTAGCGCATCAGGTCGCCCTTGACGGCCTCACAAAGGCGGAATACACCATCCTGCTGATGATGGCCTATTCCCTGCAGGCAGTCCATCTGTTCCAGAAAGATCTCGGCTGTCTTTTAGACGACAATGATCAGAAACTGGCGATGGCGATCTTAGATGACTACCGCAGATATGAAGAATGTTCACTGGCGAGGATCTATGACCAGAGCGAGGATGAAGAGATGAGGAAGCTCATCGTCACCCTGGCGACAGCAGAAGATCTGAGCAGCGAATACCGTGAAGAGATATTCCGGGGAGCGATGGACAGAGTCAAACGGGAGATCAAGCAGCGCAAGCTCAGGGATCTGGAAAAGAAAATAGCGAAAGTGTCCGCTCTCTCGGAAGAAGAGACAAATCAGAAACTCGAAGAGTATCTGAAACTGGTGAAGGAATTAGGAGGCAGCCATGGCAAAAGCAGCAAGTAAGAAAGAAACAGAAACAAAGCCTGTGGAAAAGGCGGAGAAGAAGACGAAGGCGGCGAAGGCCGCTGAGAAAGCTGCTCCGCAGTCTGAAAAGAAGGAAACAGGAAAGAAAGCCAAAGCTCCTGTCAAAGAGGAAAAGAAACAGGCAGAGGAAAAGCCTGTCAAGGTGGAAAAGAAGACCGCGAAGAAGAAAGAGGAAAAGCCGGAAGTCAAGGAAGAAAAGAAGACGAAGGCAGAAGCGAAGAAAGAAGAAAAACCGGCTGTCGAAGAGACAGTGACTGTCAAGCCGGAATCCACCAGAGGCAGAAAGCCTTCCAAGAAGAAGGAGAGCCTTTCCAGCAATCTCCTCGGCAAGAAATACATGGATATCGAAGAACTCAAGGCCGATATCCTCAAGCACAACAAGTCCGGTGTCGATATCGATCAGAAGGACGTCATCAATGCCTTAGACCGCTTTGATATGAGCGATGACGATATCGAGAGCTTTTACGACTGGCTCTCTTCCGAAGACATCGATCTCATCGATGAATCCGCGGAAGAGGAAGAACTCGACGATGACGACTACCTCGCTTCCGAAGATGACGAGGACGGCGAAGACGGGGAACTGATCGACATCAACTATGATGCGGCTTCCGCCTATACGAAGGTCAACGACCCGGTCAAGATGTATCTGAAAGAGATCGGACGTGTTCCGCTCTTGAAGGCTGATGAAGAGATCGACATCGCCCGCCGCATCGAAGACGGAGATGAAGAGGCCAAGAGCGAACTCATCACCGCCAACCTGAGACTGGTCGTCTCCATCGCCAAGAAGTATACCGGCAGAGGCATGCTGTTCCTGGACCTCATCCAGGAAGGCAACATGGGCCTCATCAAGGCCGTCGATAAGTTCGATTACCACAAGGGATTCAAGTTCTCGACCTATGCGACCTGGTGGATCCGTCAGGCCATCACCAGAGCCATCGCTGACCAGGCCAGGACGATCCGTATCCCGGTCCATATGGTAGAGACCATCAACAAGATGACCCGTATCCAGCGTCAGCTGGTCCAGGAACTCGGCAGAGATCCGAGCGCGGAAGAGATCGCCTCCCGCATGGGCGGCGGCATGAGCTCCGACAAGGTCCGTGAGATCCAGAAGATCGCTCTGGACCCGGTATCTCTGGAAACGCCGATCGGTGAAGAAGACGATTCCCACTTAGGTGACTTCATCGAAGACAAGGAAGCGATGTCTCCTGACCAGTACGCCAACAACCAGCTGCTCAAGGATGAGATCAACCTCGTCCTGCAGTCTCTGACTGAAAGGGAAGAGAAAGTCCTGCGTCTGCGTTTCGGCCTCGATGACGGCAGAACGAGAACGCTGGAAGAAGTCGGCAAGGAATTCGATGTCACGAGAGAACGTATCCGTCAGATCGAATCCAAGGCACTGCGCAAACTCAAGAATCCTGCGAAATACAAGAGACTGAAAGAATTCCTGGATGACATCCGTTAAATTATCAAAAAGACTGGACCGTATCGCCGGACTGATCCCTGCGGGTTCAGTCATTTTTGATGTGGGAAGCGACCATGCCTTATTACCTTGTTACCTCGTAGCGGAGGGGATCGCGGAGAAGGCCTATGCCGGCGACAATAAAGAAGGCCCTTTGAGCCGGGCCATCGAAAGCATTGAACGCTTCGGCCTTGAGGGAAGGGTCATCCCGGTCCTTTCGGATGGATTACAGAAGGCACCGGAAGACGCCGATACCGTCGTTATCGCCGGGATGGGCTATCATACAGCTGTGAAGATCCTGGAAGAGGCCGATCTGAAAAAGTATTCCCGTATCATCGTACAGGTCAATTCCGATCCTGATAAAATTCGCTCTTTTCTTAATAATAATAAATATAGTATAATTGACGAAGCCGTTATTTTAGACGGCAGTCATTTCTATGAGATCATCGTATTCACACCTGTTTTCTCAAGGGCATACAGTGACAGGGAGATCGAATACGGACCTGTCCTGCTCAAAAGGAGAGAGGATTCCTTCAGGGAATATCTCGAGTCCAGGATAGAAAAACTGAAGAGGATCAATGCCTCTGCTCATAGAGAGGACTATCAGCAGAAGGTCTCTGAGATCGAAGATCTTTACGCTGAACTATGGAGGGATAAAATATGAGCCAGATCGACAGGATACAGGGGATGTTCGACTCCAAGGAGAACTTCCTCACTGCCTTTGAAACGTATACTCTGATCTACTATGGAAAGACGATCATCGAGACCAGCGATGTCGAGAAGTATCTGACACTGGGCAGGATCGTCAGAGGGTACATGCTGGAACAGAGAAGAGTGTCCTAGTATATCACCCGTACCCATGCCAACAAGCAGGTCTACTACTTCTCCCTGGAATTCCTTTTAGGGAGAATGCTGAAAAACAACCTGATGTCCATCGGTTTCTATGATTTAGTCAAGGAAAGCCTGAGAGATATCGGCACCGATATCGAGGATCTTGAAGAACTCGAAGCGGATGCCGGACTCGGAAACGGCGGTCTGGGAAGACTGGCTGCCTGCTTCTTGGATTCCCTGGCATCGCTGGACTATTGCGGCAACGGCAATACCATCCGCTATAAGAACGGCTTGTTCAAGCAGCTCATCGAAAACAACGAACAGGTCGAAGTTCCGGACCAGTGGCTCCGTATCGACAATCCGTTTGAAGTCCGTAAACCGGACAAGACCGTTGATGTCCGCTACTATGGCGATGTGGAGGTCTCCCGCGGCGAAAACGGCGGTCTCATCTTCCACCGCTACAACACCGAACATGTTTTAGCTGTTCCGTACGACATGCCGATCGTCGGCGAGAACTCCACCACCTGCAATTTGCTCCGCATGTGGTCGGCAGAACCGAGTGATGACATCCCGGCTGGAAGAGACTATCGGAAATACCTGAGCGATGTCGATGACATCTGTCTCAACCTCTACCCGGATGATTCCACGGAAGAGGGAAGAATACTCAGGATCAAGCAGGAATACTTCTTCGTAGCTGCCGGACTCGGTTCCATCATCCGCGATCATCTCTACACCTTCGGCAGACTCGACAATCTCGCCGATAAGGTCGTCATCCAGCTCAATGACACTCATCCGGCTCTGGCCATCACTGAACTGATGCGCATCCTGATGGATAACTACAGCTTTGAATGGGATGATGCCTGGACGATGACGAAGAAGGTCTTCGCCTATACGAACCACACCGTCATGCAGGAAGCTTTAGAGAAGTGGCCTTGCGCTTACATCAAGAAACTGCTTCCTAGAAACTACATGATCATCGAAGAGATCGACAGACGTTTCCGTTCCTATCTCTATGATTTAGGAAAGACACCGGCCTTCATTGAATCGGTCGCCATCATCTCTGAAAACAGCGTCCGTATGGCCAACCTGTCCATCGTCGGTTCCTTCTCTGTCAACGGTGTCGCCAAGATCCATTCCGACATCATCAAGAACAATACATTCGCCAACCTCTATGAGGTCTTCCCGGAACGCTTCAACAACAAGACCAACGGTGTCACTCCGAGAAGATGGCTGTTTTACTCCAACCCGGAACTCTGTTCCCTTATCGAGAAATACATCGGCAAGGGTTTTCGCAAGGACTTCAACCGCATCGCTGATCTGTTGAATCATGTCGACGATCCGGAACTGCAGGAAGCCTTCCTTCGTGTCAAGAAGCAGAAGAAGAAAGACTTCGCGAAGTTCCTGGAGAGAAGTTTCCCGGAAATGGATATCGATCCGAATACGATCTTCGATGTCCAGATCAAGAGACTCCACGCCTATAAGAGACAGCTGCTGAACATCATGTATGTCATGTCTCTCTACTTCCGCATCAAGGAAGATCCGATGTTCACGATGGAGAAGACGACCTTTGTCTTCGGTGCCAAGGCAGCTACGAGCTACCACTTCGCCAAGAAGGTCATCAAGCTCATCAACTGTGTCTCGGAAGTCATACGGAAGGATGAACAGGTATCCAAGTTCATCAACGTCGTCTTCGTACCGAACTACCGTGTCACAGTCGCGGAAAAGCTCATCCCGGCTTCCGATATCTCTGAACAGATCTCTACGGCAGGCAAGGAAGCTTCCGGTACCGGCAACATGAAGTTCATGATGAACGGCGCGCTGACACTCGGAACACTGGACGGCGCCAATGTCGAGATCAGAGAACTGGTAGGGGATGACAACTGCGTCATCTTCGGTCTCCACGAAGATGAAGTCACCGCCATGAAGGTCGCCGGCTACCGTGCCTTCAGCTACTATCAGGAAGATCCGCTCTTACACAGGATCATCGATTCCCTGACAGACGGCACCTGGTCTTCCGACAGAGACGACTTCAAGATCATCTCCGATGAATTCCTCATCAACAATGATGAATACATGCTGCTGGCAGACTTCCGGAGCTATCTGGAAGCTCACGACAGGATCTATCAGATCTACCGTGACAAGCACGCCTATGCCCGCAAGTGTCTCATCAACATCGCCAAGTCGGCCTACTTCTCTTCTGACAGAACGATACAGGAGTATGTCGATGACATCTGGCACCTCGATAAGGTACATAAATAAAGAGCTCGCACGAGCTCTTTTTCTATCCCTTATCCTGGTATATGATGGATGTGATGAGGTATCGATATGAATAATCAAAAAGCCGGCCTGAAGATGAGTCTTCTGATGGGTCTGATGATGAGTTTTTCCCTGTCTCTAATCGGTTTATTAAGCGCAGGACGATTTACGCTTTCAGGTTTTTTCACGAATTTCCTGATCAGCTTTCTCATCAGTTTTCTTTTAGGCATGATCCTGCCGGTGAGAAAGATCGCCATGAAAACATCAGCTCCCTTCCCGCCGGGTTCCCTGAAGGCAAGAGCCGTGGAAGCCCTGATCTCCGATCTCCTGTATACACCGCTCATGACCTTTGTGATGGTCTATATTTCCTACCGTCAGGCAGTAAGCCATGGGGCTCAGATCCCGTTTGGGCCGATGCTTCTGAAGTCAGAGCTCATCAGCATCTTCTTCGCCTTCTTCCTGATCTTCTTCCTCTCGCCTGTCCTGATGAAG